>JAUWLG010000166.1 GCA_030613795.1 Helicobacteraceae bacterium | reverse complement strand
ATGACGAGAATAAAGAAGGGCTACTTAGCGAAGAGTTTACGGTTACGTGCAGCGAGTGCGATTCTGATGAAGACAACCGCGTACGTTACCGGAACAAAGTCTGGGATCGGTACAGGATCGCCTTTTGCGTATGAGTGCATACCTGCAAGGTAGTAGTTAACACCAAAGTACGTCATCAATACTGTCGTAAATGAGAGCAGTGAGATAACTGAGTATAGGAATGGCGTGTACAGTGCTTTAATAAAGCGCAGGTGGATCACAACGGCATAGACTAAGATCGTCACTAGTGCCCATGTCTCTTTTGGATCCCAACCCCAGTAGCGTCCCCATGACTCATTTGCCCAGACACCACCTAAGAAGTTACCCACTGTAAGCATCGCAAGACCGATCATCAGACTCATCTCATTAATAGAGTTAAGCTCTTTGATCGAGAGAGAGATCCGACGCTCATTTTTTGCATTTTTAAGGATGAATAAGATCAGCGTGATGAACCCAAGTAGTGCGCCAAGACCCAAGAAACCGTAACTCGCAGTAATCATCGAAACGTGAATACTCAACCAGTATGACTGTAGTACCGGAACAAGGTTTGTTACCTGTGGGTCCATCCAGTTCAGGTGTGCTACAAAAAGGATAAGCCCTGCCAAGATCGATGTAGCTGCCAAGGTAATAGGTGAACGTTTTGAGAAGATAAATCCTGCCAAAACAGTCGCCCAACCGATGTAGACCATCGACTCATAACCGTTTGACCATGGTGCGTGACCAGAGATATACCAGCGAATAGCTAAACCTGTTGTGTGTACGATCAAGAACAGTACCAAGAGAATAAAACTTGCTTTGGTAAAAATACCTAGTTTAAATCGTGGTTTGATTATCTTAACAAAGGAAAGGACCAAGAGCATAAAACCGACCAAGAAATAAAGCGGCCATAGACGTTCAAAGATGTTGGCATGGTTATACCAGATCTCTAAGTCGATCTTGCTCTCAGCAGGATAGACAGCAGCACCGACAGAACGTTGGTACTCAGATATCTTGACTAAAGCATTATCAGCATCGCCCCAGTGTCCTGTTGCTAAACCCGTGTCTACTGCTGTAAAGTAGTTGACCGCCAGTTCACGGATCTGCCCAGACTCTGCACCTTGCAAGGTCTGCAGTGCGCCCATAGTGTCTAACCACTTGTTATTAGTGTCGTTGGGTACGGCCCACATACGAAGCAGTGCACCGGAAAATACCATGTAAGCAACATTTAGGCGTTCATCGACTTGTAAAACAGCTTTGTCAAACTTGTCACGTTTACCCGGTTCTTTACGGATCGCTTCATTAACTGCTTCAGTAAGTTTATACCCTGCCATCTCATCAGGGAATTCAAAGAACTGTGAAAATGCAGCTAGCTTCTCTTTTTTCCCTGTACCTAGCAATTTATTGATATCTTTATGCGAAGTGCGGATCAATTTGATCTCTCTCCACGCTTCAGGACGCGTCATCATCCCTAGAATGATCTGGTTTGCATTGAGTCCAAGGATCGAACCTTTGCGGTTCATCTTGTGCATGATCTCGGTACTGAGTGTATCGATCGGTTTCATACGCCCTGCACTGTCTTGGATCAGCAATGTCCCAAAATTAGCAGCATGGGTTTTATCAAACTTTTTGACCTCTGTGACCAGCGGGTTTTCAGCTGCATGAGTACTCGGTGCATACATCAATCCAATCAACAATACTGCAACACTTGCCACTTTTTGCGCCTCACTAGCGTCACGTGCCATTTTCATAAGACGTGCAAAGCGACCTTTCATAAAGAGAGATCCAAAGATACCGATCGTCAGCATCAGGTAGCCGATGTATGTCGGTAGTGTTCCTGGATCGTTGTTTACAGACAATACTGTTCCTTTCTCATCTTGGTCATATGACGACTGGAAAAAACGGTAACCGCGGTGGTCAAGAACATGGTTCATATAGATTCTAAACGGCTCTGTAATACCTTTTTCACTGTCTTTTAAGATAACATCACTTGCATATGAAGCCGGCGAGTTCGAACCTGGGTAACGCTCAAGGTCAAATTTGACAAGCTGAATTGCAAATGGCAGTTTGATGTACTCTGCTCCATACGCCAACGTCATGTGCATCTCTTTAAAGTGTATATGTGCCACCTCGCCCACTACACCCTTTTGTCCAAAGACAACGGCTTCTTCTTTCTCGCCATTGTATGTCACTTCAAAACGAAGGGCATCTTTTTTGCTGGCATTCATCATCGGACCAGACTTAGATGCACTAGGGACAAGGATTTGTTTTGCATTAGCATAGAAGTCTCTGACAACGAAGTTCGTAGTCCCTGCAGTAAACAACGTTCGCATAGTCACATCAGATCTGTTTGAAGCGTTGGTCTCACCCGTACTTTGATCATCCATATGAAGGTAGGTCAGGTTCATCGGGTGGTTCATATACAGTTTTCCATCTTCAACAAAAAGAGAGATAACCGGTTTATCGAAGATCACTGTCGAACCAAAGTTTAAGACGACAGAGGCACTCTCAAAGTACTCACCCTCTTTTAACTGAACAGGCTCACCTGAACGACCACTGGTCACCATCATATTGATGATAGGCTGGCCGTTTGGATCTTCTTGAATTGAGTACGTTGCATTAGGAATATACTCTAAAAGTTCGATGCTTACGTCACTGCCACTCTCTAACTCTACACTGGTGTCAAAACTGTTATGACTCATCTTTGAGAGTAACATCTGTGTTTTGTACTGTCTCTTTTTGCCCTCTTTGTCTGTGAACACCGCTTTTATATAGGTGTCAGATGAAATCAGTTGGTTAGAGCTCTGCCCCTCACGTATGTGCATCATCCCTTCAAAACCGTAATAACGCGTTACTGCAGCACCGACCAAGATGACCAAAAAAGAGACATGGAAAAGAAGGATCAGTATCTTTTTCTGCTGGATCATCTTAAAACGGACGATGTTGATCATGAGGTTGATCGCTAAAACAAACAGCAATACCTCAAACCAACGTGCTTTGTAGACAACAGCCTGTGCTGTCATCGTCCCATAATCATTTTCTATGAAGGTGGCATACCCACTTGCTACTGCAAATATCAGCATTAAAATAGCCATCATCTTCATCGAACCGATAAAATTTAAAATTGTTTTCATTTTTTTCCTTAGCAGACAACTATAAATGCCCTACAAATAGGGTATTTATAGCTATCAAAAATCAATACGTATTGTATTTTGTATTTGTTAACTCAAAGTTAATTTTTGCCTAAATAGGACTATTTAAGCTCACCCCAGTGTTTTCCAATGTTAAGTGAGGTCTTTAGTGGCACATTAAGTGTTGTGATTGTCTCCATGATCTCTTTGAACTCCGAAGCAACTGCCTCAGCATCTTTCTCATCCACCTCAAAGATCAACTCATCATGAATTTGAAGCATCATTTTGACTGGAAGCTGTCTCTTTTTTATCACGTCAGCGATTTTATTCATAGAGAGTTTAATGAGATCTGCCGCAGAACCTTGGAACACGGTATTTACAGACTCACGTTCATAAGCTGCTTTTACCATTGGAACCGCTGTTGCATAGTCAAAATAGCGACGGCGTTTCAGTAGTGTCTCGACATAACCCTGCTCTTTAGAGAGCTCGACGATAGAAGCAAAATAACGTTTAACGGTCGGGAAACTCTCAAAATACTTCTCGATAATCGTTTTTGCCTCTTTGGTTGTAATACCCAGTGTGTCTGAGAGCTTTTTAGGGCCCATCCCATACAGAAGCCCAAAGTTCACTGTTTTAGCGATGTTACGTTTAGCAGCAGCCTCTTCTTCGCCAAAGAGAACAATTGCCGTCTGCATGTGGATATCTTTGTCTTCATTAAAGGCAGCTACCAAGACACTGTCTTGTGAAAAGTGTGCCAGCAGACGCAACTCGATCTGCGAGTAGTCGATACCGATAAGAAGTTTACCCTCCGGCGCGACAAAAGCTTCACGAATACGTGCACCAAGTTCTGAACGTGTCGGGATGTTCTGCAAGTTAGGGTTTTTAGAGCTGAGACGTCCTGTCGCGGTACCAGTCTGGACAAAAGAGGTATGAATACGTCCATCTTCACTCTGCTTGTTAAGCTCAAGCAGCGGTTCAATGTAGGTCGAGTAGAGTTTAAACATCTCACGATATTGCAAGATAAGTGCGATGATGGGATGTTGGTCAAGAAGAGAGTTAAGCACCTTAACATCGGTACTTCGTTTTTTACCTACCGGGAGTTCCAGTTTGTCAAACAGTATGTCACCCAACTGTTTTGGCGAGTTG
>JAUWLG010000036.1 GCA_030613795.1 Helicobacteraceae bacterium | reverse complement strand
ATCTGACCTTTAAAGAGCATCGTGTCGGTAGGTGCATATCCCATACCTAACCATAAACGGTTAGAGAAGAGTGCAGCGTGTTTATATTCCGTACCACCCACTGTCTTATACCTAAGATAGTCGTATGACGTTCTGAAGTTAACATCAAATTTAATATTGTCATTGGCACTCTGCTTATTGATCTTGCTCATTTTTTTGTCAGTGTATTTCTGCTTTTTTTCAAGTTTCTCGACTTTTTTGGTCAAGGCTTCGACCTGTGCTTTAAGATCAGCATCTTCGGCGTACATAGAGGTTGACAGCACGGCTATGCTTGAGAGTAGTATTAGGTTTTTTTTCATTTGAAACTCCTTGGGTATCTAGTTTGATACAGCTATAACAAAATAAATCATTTAGAAATGCAGGTAAATGAGATGAAGGAACGTTAACGCTGTTCAAAGTAATTAAAGTAATTATAGCGGTGAAATACTGAATGAAACCAAGATGTGTGAACAGGGATAGCGGTAATGTGTAAGAAGGTGACTAATTAATAGAAGGTTTAACCGTTACCATGAAAAACTATTTATACTGGGGAAAAGAAGGAGTGTAGGACAAATGAAATCTACCCTAAATGTAGTATATTTTATATGAAATATCATCCTGCAACAGAGTAAATCACTCTATTGCTTACAGGAATCAGGATCTAGTATCGGTAGCTGACAGCAAATCTTAGATCACTGGCTGTTATATCCTCTTCTTTTATAGGAACCCATCCTGCACACCTTACATTTGGAGTGTAGTCATGTTGCGCATAGGTATATCTTACCTGCGATGGCAGGTATTTGACACCAAACAGATCAAAGTTCCAGTACGCTTCATAAGCATCACCGCGAACCGCGATTTTTGAACCGATAGCTGTATCTTCAGCCCAAGTCATCGGCGTCCAATATTTTGAACCATGATTGTATTCAAAACCGAACTTACCGTTCTCAGTTATCATATCCGGAATGATCGCACCAACCCAGACAGAACTACCACTTTGACTTCCGCCGGGGTCTGAATTAAGAAGTTGATAACCATCTTTTGCATTGTAGTATGTATAAGCACCCGATACAAAAACAGTCGTCTCATCGAGGAAGTCGCTCCACTCATCACCAATACCGTCTACTTTTAGACCTACAGAGAACAGATCAGCTGTACCAGCTGCAGCTTTTTTAGTAGTTGGATCATTATATTTTTGCCCTTTAGTATTGAAGATATGTGCCCACTGATACATGACTTGGTACTGCCCATCATCGTAGGCATTACCTGGCATTACAAAAAAGTCAACGTTTTTGTCATCACCGTCTACTGTAGCATACGGGGTATTTGTACCTATTCCATATACATTTTCTATTTCACCCGTATGCGCTCTACCGTAGACGAATTTTGTGTAGGCGCCCTCTATAAAACGGTCCCAGCTAAGCTTGACCATAGCTGCATTGACTTCCATATTGGTAATGTGCGCCAGTGGTGAGCCTGATTTTGGTTCATTTTCTCTGTAGTTAGCTAAAAAACCATTCGTTGATGGACGGCGACCAATTGAGAAACTGACAGGCTGTTCACCTAGAGAATTTGAATAGACAAAATAAGCTTCTTTAACTCTCATAACCGTGTCTGTTGCCTTAGATGATGCTGACCAGTCTTTAAGACCAGCAGAATCAGTACCTTTCGCACCAGTATAGTTAAGGTGTGCTCCCCACATAGAGTAGATTGCCAGTCTACCTTTAAAGATCAAACCTTTCATAGGTGAAGCCGCCATATCAAGGTAAAGCCTACTTGATAAAAGTGATGAGTTTGAAGCCGTTTCGCCAGTCTCGTTATTTTTGTACTCAAGAACATCTACAGCATTTCTAAAATCAACGCCGAACTTTATATTGTCCCCACCGGTAGCAGATTTTACTTTGCTAAGAGATTTTTTAGTGCTCTTTTGACTCTTTTCAAGTTTTTCGATCTGCTTTTTCATGTCGTCGATCTGCACTTGCACATCATCAGCAGCAAAGGCTGTTGTAGAAAATAGTGCTAATGCAGAGATCAGTGTCAGGTTTTTTATCATTTGTAACTCCTTGAGGTATTCAGTTTAATACAGCTGTAAATAACACTATATTTACAGCTATAACAAACGTAGATCATTTAGAGATGAGAAGGTAAACGGGTTGAAGATCAACCCATTTTAATTAGCATGAAGGAACGTTACCGCTGTCACTTGCATATTCGTAAACAAAGTCATAAATATGGCTTTCATATTTATTTTTAAACTTGTCACCTTTAAACATCTCTTCACCGCCTGGACATGCCTCAGTGAAAGCTTCAGTAAGTTTACCTTCGTCTTTAGCTGTTTCCCACTCCATCTGTGTATAAGAAGCTGCAAATTTTGCACCTGATGTTTTACATAACGATTTAAGTTTTTTAGTGTAAAGTTTTTGACCCTTAGCAACATCTGCATAAGCAGTTGTACTTAGAACAGCTAAACCAAGAAGACTAGCCATTGCAACTTTTGTAAATGATTTCATTGATCATCCTTTTTGATAAATAATTTATAAAAGTTTAACTGAGTTAAAATTAATAATAACTTCAAATTAATAATTAAATAACTGCTGGTTATGTCGTCAAAATAATTAAACTTTATTTATCACATTTTTTTGATATATAAACAAAAATTAATACTAAAAGTGTAAAAAATTGACCTGCCAATACACTTTATCCCCCCTACTTTTAGGCATCTGTTACTGTTTTTTGAAGCTGGCACCAGATCATAAAGCTATATAGATCGGCAAGTTTTCTTGTTTTTTTTCAGAAAGATCATTACAATGAAGATTATATAGAAGTGAAATAGGAGGAATAAATATACCATACAAGTGTATCATATAGTTACACCTAAACATCCAGGCATACTGTAGTTGACCAAGTTGTAAGAAGATTAGAAGCTGTAACTGTCTTTAAATATTACATAGTGAGGTCAATGGAGTACCCCAAATTTACATCATCATCGTGAGGAAACCTGTCTATTTTCCACCTCGGACACAACGGACATAGAAGTCATATGAGTGACGGTTATGTTCTGTACTTCCACTCTTAAAATCAACATCCCATGCCCGATCAGCATCATCCGCATAAAGCGTAGACGACCAGTAGCTGTCTAATGCAGCAAAGTGGAAACCTCTTTTAATGGCAGGATCGTATCGTGTAAGATCGACGATACTTTGCAACTCTTGAACAGTAGGAAGACGCCAGTCATCATGTCCTGCTAATGAGAGCTCTTTACAGTAACTGTTTGCCTCCCCATAAAGCATCTCCTTACTCTCTACAGCACTATTGTCCTGCCATACCAGTTTGCTTTCACTGTCACGAACCGTATCGCCCTCTTTCACAAAATCAGCCATCAAGGCAGTCAACCCTAACATCATTAAAAAAACAATCTTCATCTATCACTCCTGCTATTTGGTTTAGTATATCTTTATTCATCTTGACACTATATTTTGACCGTGACACCCCTTAATGAAGACATTATTTCACTATAGTGGCAAAATAGTGGTTTTCTCAAGTTTTTTTCATTATACTTAACAATATATAGTTATTTATTTTAAGAGGTTGAGTTGTGGACGATGATCAAAACAGTGATTTAAATAAAATAACCAGCGCTCTCAAAGCAAGTGCCATGCTCAACCAAGAGTTAAAAGAGCGTATTGAGTTGGCTCTTTTAGGAAGCAATGACGGTATTTGGGATTGGAATATTCTTGACAACAGTGTCTACTTCTGTCCCAGATGGAAAGAGATGCTTGGGTTCAGTGACGATGAGCTCCCCAATGAAGTACCGAGCTGGACCGACCGTATACACCCGGATGACGTTGATGAGACGTGGGCAGATGTCTATAAAAATGTCAATGGAGAGACCGAGTATTATGAAAATGTGCATCGGCTAAGACATAAAAACGGGAACTGGGTCTGGATCCTCGACAGAGGAAAGACACAGTATGATGAGAACGGTAAAGCTGTTCGTATGCTTGGTACCCATACCGATATTACAGAAGAGAAAAAGATGCAGCTCAAGTATGCGCATCAAGCACAGATCATTGAACAGGTGCATGATTCTGTTATATCAACTGACCTTGACGGCATTATTGTCAGCTGGAATAAGGGGTCTAAGACCCTTTTGGGCTATACGTCCAAAGAGATGCAGGGTAAACACCTCAAGACGATCTATCCGGAAGAGGACTATGAAGAGCTCGACAAAAACATTGCGTTCTTAAAACAGAAAGGGAAACGTCGTACTGTCGTACGCCTTGTCAAGAAGTCCAAAGAGATCATCTATGCGGAGTTGTCACTATCACTTTTAAAAGATGAAAAGGGGAAGCCTATCGGTATGGTAGGCTATGCACACGACATCACAGAACGTAAAAAAGCGGAAGACGAACTGCATGAGCAACAGATCGTTTTACAACACCAGGCCCATCACGATGCACTAACCGCACTGCCTAATCGTACGCTTTTTCATGACCGCTTAGAGCAAGCTGTCGAAAAAGCCAAGCGTAATAAAACTCTTTTTGCACTCTTTTTTATTGATCTTGACCGCTTTAAACAAGTCAATGACTCCTTGGGCCATTCTGTCGGCGACAACCTCCTCAAGGTGGTGACCAACCGTCTTAAAGCTACTATTCGCAGAGAAGACACCTTGGCACGTTTGGGCGGGGATGAGTTTACGATCATCATGGAAGATCTCTCAAAAGCGCAAGACTCATCCATACTTGCACAAAAAATTCTTGAGGTATTGCAACAACCCATTGAGGTCGATAAACATACTCTCTACGTCTCAAGCAGTATCGGTATCAGCCTTTACCCTCAAGACGGCACCGATGCCAGCAATCTTCTCAAGTATGCCGATGCCGCTATGTACCGAGCCAAAGAGGAGGGACGCAACAATTTTCAGTTCTACTCTGCCGAGATGACCGAACTGGCACTTGAGAGGCTTGTCATGACGACCAGCATGCGTCAGGCACTTAAAAATGAAGAGTTTGTGATCCACTACCAGCCGCAGATGGATGCAGAGGCCAACACCTTGATCGGTATGGAAGCCTTGGTCCGATGGCAGCACCCCACCAAAGGACTGCTGGCACCTATACATTTTCTTCCTCTTGCGGAAGAGACCGGAATGATCATTGAACTGGACCATTGGGTCATGCGAACCGCCATCAAACAGGTGGCGGCATGGTATAAAGAGGGGTTAAACCCCGGCGTTATGTCCGTCAACCTCTCCATGAAACAGTTAGAGCATCGTGACTTTATACAACTAGTTCAAGAGACTGTTGAGACCTACAGTATTAAACCGGAATGGCTGAAGCTTGAGGTCACTGAAGGACAGGTGATGCAAAAACCTGAAGAGGCTATTGCCAAACTTGGGCAGATCAATGAACTGGGCATCGGTATCTCCGTTGATGATTTTGGAACAGGCTACTCCTCGCTAGCCTCTTTGAAACGTCTGCCTATCAACACACTCAAAATCGACCGTTCATTTGTCATTGACCTACCTCATGATGAAGAAGATGCCGCTATCGTCAAAGCGATCATTGCACTTGCCAAGAGCCTCAACCTCGACCTTATTGCCGAAGGTGTCGAGACCAAGGTCCAAAAAGAGTTTTTACTTGCAAACGATTGTAAAAATATTCAGGGGTACTATTACAGTCGTCCGATACCGGCAGAAGATATTCATACCATGCTCACCAAAGAGACAGCGTAGCTCTTTTTTCGTTCTCTCTTACCTTATAGGTGTTCAAACATATCTTTCTCCTGATCTAAATGAATGTACAATAGACCTAACAGCTACTCCCTAACTATAAATTTTAATTATCTTATTACTTTCGCTGTGAAACAATAGTTATAAATCTTAACAGGAGTACGTCATGGATCTCTTTACCCCTCTAAAAATTGGAAACCACCCTTTAAAAAATAGAATATTTATGGCACCGATGACACGGTGTAGAAGTGTCGAGGAGAATGTACCTAATGACATGATGGCTGCTTATTATGCACAGAGAGCTTCCGCCGGTTTGATCATTACAGAAGCCACGCAGATCTCCACACTCGGTATAGGTTATCCGTGTACCCCGGGCATTCACACACCCAAACAGGTAGAAGGCTGGAAAAAAGTAACTCGGGCCGTACATGAAAAAGACGGCACGATCTTTCTGCAGCTTTGGCATGTCGGGCGGATCTCTCATCCCGCTTACCATAACGGCGAGCTTCCTGTTGCCCCATCTGCCATAAAACCGGCAGGTGAGCTCTATACCTTTGAAGGTATGCAAGAGTTTGTAACACCGCGAGCACTTAAAACAGATGAAATACAGACTATTGTTCAAGAGTATGTAACGGCTGCAAAGAATGCCATAGAAGCAGGGTTTGACGGGGTAGAGATCCATGGAGCAAATGGCTATCTTATAGACCAGTTTTTGCGTGACGGCAGCAACACCAGAGAAGATGTATATGGCGGCTCAATAGAGAACAGGTCAAGATTTCTTTTTGAGATAGTAGAAGGGATATGTGCTGCCATAGGCTCAGACAAAACTGGTCTCAGACTCTCACCCAGCGGCACCTTTAACGACATGAAAGACTCAGACCCTCAAAACCATTTCACCTATATCTGTGAGAAACTCAATACCTTCGACTTAGCGTACCTTCATGTTATTGATGCGCTTGAAGGGGACATAAGACATGGCGCAAATGTTGTAGAACTAGACATGCTCAGAGAAGCTTATAAGGGCGTTTTGATTACCAATGGCGGTTATGATCAAGAGAGGGGAAACACAACTATACAAAACGGTCAAGCCGACGCTGTCGCCTTCGGTTCCCTCTATCTAGCCAACCCTGATCTTCCCGAGCGTTTTAAAGAAAACGCAGCATTAAATCAGCCTGACCCAAATACCTTTTACACCCAAGACGAAAAAGGGTATTTAGATTATCCTGCTATGGCATGACTTACAATAGATAATTGAGACCTGATAGAAAGTGTAGACATAGTATGAAGAGAGGAATTTATCTGTTAATAAAAAAATTTACAAAATGTACTATCTGATGTAATTATTTATAGAACCTGATAACCTTTTGATGTAAAATCTATATCATAATCAATAAATCAATATATCTTGATATTATTATTAAAATCCGATACAATGCTCGACAAGGAGTTAGATATGGAAGTCTTTTTAAAAAGTGTTTCAGCACTCAATGATGAAACACGTGTGCTCATATTACGCTTTATTGATACCAATGGTGAGTCATGTGTTTGTGACTTGCAGGCATCGCTTGGTATGATCCAATCGCGGCTTTCACGTCATCTCAAGATCTTAAAAGAGGCGGGCTTTTTACGTGTAGAACGTAAAGGAACTTGGGCCTACTACTCTATAAGAAGTCCTCTCGATCGTTTTCGAAGTGAAGCGTTAGAGGAGATCCGATGTTTGTCCATTGAACTTCCAGCACTAAAAAAACTGTCAGACACAGGGGAATGTAAAATATGAGCTGGAAAGAGAGCGTCGATTATTTTACCTATGATCTTTTACATTTAGAAGGTCATCTGGGTGAAGCCATCAACTTTTTCATCTACGACACCATAAAGATATGGTTTTTACTGATCAGTATTATCTTTGTTATCTCCTACCTCAGAACGCACTTTAATACAGAGTATGTTCGTGCTCACTTGCAAGGTAAATCACAACTTTACGGCAATGTCTTAGCAGCACTTTTTGGGATTATCACCCCTTTTTGCAGCTGTAGTGCCATTCCGCTTTTCTTAGGGTTTATTCAAGCACGCATTCCTATTGGTGTGACCTTCTCGTTTTTGATCAGTTCTCCGATGAACAATGAGATCGCTATTGCCCTGCTTTTTGGTCTCTTTGGCTGGAAAGTCACGGTGATCTACATCGGTTTTGGACTGCTTGTTGCCATCATAGGCGGTTTTGTTATCGGTCGTCTTAATATGGAAAAATATGTCTTGATGGATGTCAAACCGATGGAGGGTGAGCTTGACGAAGTGAAGATCAAACTTACTATGAAAGAACGTGCGAAAGAAGCCTATCTCTACACAAGAGATATCTTTAAAGAGATCTATCTTTATGTGGTCATCGGGGTAGGAATCGGTGCCTTTATACACGGTTACATTCCGGCTGACTTCGTTGCGAAATATACGGGTGCAGAAAATCCGTTTGCTGTACTAATTGCGGTCATTATGGGGATTCCAATGTACTCCAATGCAGCAGGTGTCATGCCTTTGGTCGAAGTCTTAACAGGCAAGGGAATGTTACTGGGAACGGCACTAAGTTTTATGATGGCGGTAACAGCCCTTAGTCTGCCAGAGGCGATGATCCTGAAAAAGATACTTCATGTCAAGTTGATCGGGACATTTTTCGGGATCGTCGGAGTGGGGATAATCGCTATCGGTTATCTCTTTAATTTCATTTTACAATAAGGATAAATACATGTTTAAAATAAACAACACAGCAAACGGCATCAATGCCACACTTACAGGTTTTAAAAAGGAAGATGTCACTGCTAAGATAGAGGCGTGTCAAGAGGGCTCATGTGAATGCGCTTGTGACCCTGAAGTGATGAAAAAGATCGAGAACATTCAGATCTCGGGTGATGAGAATGAGACAAATATCACAGTCTTTGGCGATATTGACGCAGAGACGATTGCCCCGATGATGCAAGAGTGTCTTTTAAACAATAATAAGGAGCAGTAATGAAAATAGAAGTCTTAGGAACGGGATGCAGCAAATGTATTACTTTGGAAAATGTTGTTAAACAAGCTATTGCAAAAAGCGGTAAATTTGTGCAACTTGAAAAGGTCGATGACATCATGAAGATCATGGAGTATCAAGTTGTAAGTACTCCGGGTCTTGTGATCGACGGTAAGGTTGTAAGCACAGGTAAAGTGCTTAGTGTGGATGAAGTCCTAGCCTACATCAACGGATAGTTCGTGCAAGAGACTGTTTTAGCCCTGCTTGAGTCGCATTCACTCTTAGCTTTTTTAGGTGCCTTTGGTGCCGGAAGTATTACAGCAGTGGCTCCGTGTTCACTGATCTCAGTTCCTCTACTTATAGGGAGTGCTGTAGCGATGAACAAGGACCTGGAAGGTCGCAAACGTATTCTCTATACCTACCTTTTTACCACACTCTTTGCCTTAGGCGTGATGTTAAGCTTCTCTATTTTGGGTTATATTGTCGCTAAGTTTGGCGGCTTTTTCTCCATTGCACCCATGTGGGCGTATGTAGTTGCTGCTCTTATGAGTCTCTTGATCGGTCTGTATGCCTGGGGCGTTTTCGGCGAGATCAACAAATCTTCCATTATGGTGCATCTTATAAAATACAGTCT
>JAUWLG010000235.1 GCA_030613795.1 Helicobacteraceae bacterium | reverse complement strand
ACCCAACTCACCCAGCTCGTCAAAGCCTTTGACAAAGTCAGCCATGATCTTAAACATACTCCAGGAATCAGCTGACTTAATGTCACGTACATAACGTTTTACGACCTCTTTAGAGACATGTTTATGGTTGCTCATTTATATCCTTCTAATACTTTTACAGCGATCTCACCATTTGAGAAAAAGGCCTTCGCCTTCGCAACCATTTTACCATCTTTATGTATCTGAACATCATCATACGATCTTAGAGCAAGAACTGTTCCATACTCAAGAGCTAAAAGAGCCTCATCATCCATGGTGGTACTGGCAACACTGAGGCAGTACCCGGCTAACACTGTTTTGTCTGTCAAGGCCTCTTGCAGTGCAAACAAGAGCTTCTCATCACTCTCTTGAAGACGCTCCGCCATAAAGGGCAAGGTCTCGTCCAACATTAAAACGGCTCTATTTTTGGCAAACGCATGTAGTTTATACATAGCACCCTGCTCTAGAATTTTTGTTGCAATTGTGCCTACTACCGCTTCTACCTTTGTCCCGTCAACATCACTTCTCTCTACCGCCTCTTCCTCTATCAACATCACTGGAGCAGTTGGCACAACAGGCTCTGTTGTAAAAGAGAGCTGCATCGCACTCTGAACGTTTTCTTGTGAGACAAGCAGACTGTAGTCTGCTATCTTCTCAACTCCATCATCTTTTGCCAGATAGCTGTCCAACTCTTTTTCAACAATGTACGCTATCTCTCTGCAGAGATCTTCCAAAAGTTGTTTCTCTAAGGAGGTGAGCTCCCTGTCAAGAGAGAACTCTCTGTTGTTAGCGCCAAACCGTGCGGCTAAGATGCTCAAAGCAAGGGTATTGTCTATAGAGAGGTTTTCAAGATACGGATAGTCTGGCGGCTTATAGTTATAGCTGTTTGTATGCTCAGACGTGCTTTTGAGAGCTCTGACATCATCAAACGGCAGGCCTAGTCTCTCAAGGTAGTTCTCTATACCCTTAGCCACTTTAGCAATCCCCATCTCAAACAGGATGTCTCTGCTTTTCTCTTCATCGGATGATGAAAAAATATCGAGTAAGGAATCAATCTCATTTTGAGAGAGCAGCTCTTTTGTCTGCACTAAAATTGCTCGCACAGACGTTTAAAAAGGCCCGCTAAGCCACTCTCTTTTGGCTTGACATAGACTTGGCGTTCTAGCTTTTTGACCAGCTCTTTGGCAATGGCGCGGATGTCCCTGCTTGGAACAGATGAAGGAAAGGCCTGCGTAAAAAGGGCACGTCGTTTAACCGAACCGGAGACCTTTAGATCAGCATTGATCTTACCTAAAAACCTAAGATCAAGGTCAGCTCTAATGTTGGCGAGGGCGACTTTATGGATCCGTTCAAAGATCGAAAGTGCTTCTTGTTCATTGGCGACCTGGTTAAGCACCATCAACATGTCATTTCGTTGGCGAGCAACCACTTTCACGGTCGCATAAGCATCGGTGATCGCAGCAGGGTCAGGTACTGTGACAACCACGACATCATCCGCCGCTTGTAAAAAGAGTTGCGTGTTTTTATTTATGCCTGCACCGGTGTCGATGATGAGGACATCAAGATCATTCAAGACTTCAGCCTCTTTCATAAACTGCTCAAAGATCTCACTGTCAGAGTAGTTCAAGATCTCTTCGCCGCTCTCACCCGGGATCAGGACAAGGTTATCCGTCACCTTGATGAGGACCTCTTCCAAACGTGCCTCGCCTTTCAGCAGGTGCAAGATGTTTTTTTTGACAGAGACGTTGAACATGACATCAAGGTTCGCGAGGCCGATGTCAGCATCAAAGATCCCGACCTTGACCCCTGCCGATGCCAGGATATAAGCGAGGTTAGAGCTGATCGTACTTTTGCCCACGCCGCCCTTACCGCTGGTTATCGCTATGAAACGGGTCTTTTTTGCACGGTTATTTTGATGCATCAGTGTGTTCCCAGCCGCTGCAGAGGGATAACAACACTTTCACGTTCAGACCAGTGCGGGTGCGGGAGTGTCAGTTTAGGGGTGTTCATCTTTACTCTGTCAAAAAAGATCAGGTCGAGGTCAAGGGTACGGGGTGCATTGGCAAAGCTGCGTCTGCGGCCAAAACGTTTTTCAGTCTGCAATAAAAACGCCAACAATTCTCTGGGTTGCATCGATGTACTGATCTCTATGACCGAGTTTAAAAAATCTTCTTGTTCGGTGTAACCAAAAGGGGGATTTTGTAAAATCGGTGCGGTGTGCAAAACAGCAATGTTTTTTTGACGTTTAAGAAAGACTAGAAGATGGTAAAAACGGCGTTTAACGTCACCAACGTTACCGCCGATGCCGATGATGGCACGGTGGCGAAAGTGTGTAGCGGTTTGGTACGATGCAGGGAACCCTGTCTCTTTGTAAAGCGTAAGCGTCGAAGAGAGCTTTCGTACAATCCCCACAGAATTACGCTTGTGGCTGTTGTGCCGCTGCTTGTTGTGCTTGCATTGCTTGAACTTCTTGCATGATCTGGCTCATACCTAGCATTGCCAAGTGGTAACCAAACGGACCGAAACCAACAACCGATGATGCACATACCGGTGCGATCATGTTCTCTTTTCTAAAGTCCTCACGACGGTGGATGTTAGAGATGTGCACTTCGATAGTCGGGATCGCAACAGCAGAGATAGCATCACGAATAGCGATAGATGTATGTGTGTATGCTGCAGCATTGATAATAATACCTTGTGCCTCACCGTAACACTCTTGGATCTTGTCAACTAGTTCACCCTCAAGGTTCGACTGGAAAAACTCAACTTCCATATTGTTTTTCTCACCAAAGTCTTTCATCTGAGCATGGATCTGCTCTAACTTCATTGGTCCGTAGATCGACTGTTCACGAATACCTAACATATTAAGATTTGGACCTTGAATAACTACAATTTTCATTAATAACCTTTGTTTTATATAATTGCCATGCATTATAGATGAAGATTTATTTTAAACCCTTGAAACACCCTGAATTTTTAATGACCTTCAACATCTAAAGCGATATAATCTCACTAACAATTTTTAAAATGAGTAACTATGAAAATCATTACACCCGAAACTATTCTCTCTCCTACTGAGCAGCTTAGCGGTAAAAGCATTGCTTTTGACACCCATATTCGAGCTATAGGACAACTGCATGAACTCTTAGAGCAGTTTCCTGAGGCTGAGTTTATCGAGACACCTCTACACTCTATGGTTATGCCCGGGCTAATCAACCCGCATGTTCACCTTGAGTTCTCTGGTAACAAAAGCACGCTGAAGTACGGCTCATTTATGGAGTGGCTCTACTCCGTCATTGAACATCGTGAAGAGCTTATACAAGGGT
>JAUWLG010000210.1 GCA_030613795.1 Helicobacteraceae bacterium | reverse complement strand
AATAGTGAATAGTGAAAGATAGCGAAGTCATCTTTCACCAAACAACTCCATATATAAAGCTTTAGATTTGGTGCAGGTTGTGCTAGAGTGAACCCGAAGGCGTACATCGGTACGTCGAGAGGTGAACTCTAGTGCAAGATGCGCTGAAGCTAACGCTTTATAAGTTTGACGCCCATTTCCATGTGGGATGTATATGGGAACTGATCGAAGGTCGCCATCGCTTCAATGGTATGTGTTTTGGTTAGATACTCCAAATCACGCTTGAGTGTCTCGGGGTTACATGAGATATAGAGTATATGTTCAAACCGTGAAGCAAAACCGCATGACTCCTCGTCCATCCCTGCTCGAGGAGGATCGACAAAGATGGTAGTAAGTTCATAACTTTTAAGATCGATCTCTTTCATCCGTCTAAACTCACGCACACCATCAAGCGCCTGTACGAACTCCTCTGAACTCATTCGGACGAACTCAATGTTTTCAACACCATTGAGTTCCATGTTTTTCTTCGCCGCATTGATCGAAGATTTTGAGATCTCAGTTGCCAGGACTTTATGAAACTGTGTTGCAAAAGGGATGGTAAAGTTACCCGCTCCACAGTAGAGCTCCAGCAGGTCACCCGTAATACCTTTGAACTGCTCAAGAGACCAACCCACCATCTTCTCATTAACACGAGGGTTGGGTTGAGTGAAGCTGTTTTCAATGTGTCTGAACGTATAACTTTTTTCATTGATGTTCAAGGTCTCAGTGACAAAGTCTTCACCCAAGACAACTTTCTGTTTTCGAGAGCGCCCAATAACCTTGATGTTGTGTTTTTGAGCAAGTGCATTGGCCTGCTCTTGCCAAGCTTCATCCAATTTTCTGTGATAAAGCATAGAGATAGCGATCTCACCATCTGAACTGCTCAAAAAGTCTAAACCAAAAAGTTTAAAATCCATAGAGAGCTCTTTAATGCTTTCGATTAACGGCCACATCAACTTCTCTATCGGCTCTATCACCATCGGGCACTCTTCGATGAGTATCATCTTTGCACCCTTCTCCATCGGGTTCATCGCGTAATGAATATCATCACCGATATGCCAGATCTTAAACTCGGCACGTGCACGGTAGTGACTGTCAGGAGAGAAAGAAGGAACTATTTCTCCACTATAAAGTTCTTTGAAAAGAGCATTGATCTCTTCTGTTTTTTGTTGATGCTGCGCTTCATAACCGCCTTCATAAAGACGGCAACTGCCACATTCACCAAAGTGTTTACATTCCATATTATTCAGCCTATTATTAGTGGTGACATTATGCCAAATAGTAGGTTTATGAACGCCTAAAACAGGTATCTAATCTCAAATCCATCTTCTTACGCTAAAATAGCATTAAAAATAAAGTATCAAATATGAACCAAGAACTCTCAATCGTTATTTTAGCTGCCGGAAAAGGCAGTCGTATGAAGTCACCTAAAGCAAAGGTACTGCACACCATCAGCGGTAAGCCGATGCTATACCACTCTATAAAAGCCTCTCTTAAGCTTACTGATGATGTCATTGTTATTGTGGCACATCAAAAAGATGCTGTCATAGAATCAATGCAAGCTGAGTTTGACAACATCACCTTTGTTACCCAAGATACTGAAAACTTCCCAGGGACTGGCGGTGCAGTGATGGGTATAGACCCACGTTATGAGAAGGTGTTGGTGCTTAATGGTGACATGCCGCTGATCACAGCTGATGAACTCAGTGGATTTGTTGAGAGTAACAGCGATATTGTGATGTCGATCTTTAATCTTGAAGATCCTTCAGGCTATGGGCGTGTGGTCATTGACAAACATGGTGTACAGCGAATTGTTGAGCAAAAAGATGCAACACCAGAAGAGCTCTCTATCACCTACGTCAATGCAGGTATCTACAGCTTCAAAAGTGAGGTTCTTAAAAAGTATATTCCTCTACTCTCAAACGACAATGCACAAAGCGAATACTATCTTACTGATGTTATTGCACTTGCTAAAGCGGATGGGATCAACATTGAACCGCTCGAAGTCGATGAAGAGCACTTTAAAGGGGTCAACTCTAAAATCGATCTTGCTTCTGCTGAAGAGATCATGCAAGAGCGTATTCGTAACAAGTGGATGGCTGAAGGCGTTGTCATGCAACTTCCGCGAACTATCTACATCGAAGTGAGTGTCCAGTTTGAAGGCGAATGCCTTTTAGAAAACGGTGTCCGTGTCTGCGGCAACTCTAAGATCATCAACTCGCACATCAAGGCACACTCTGTTGTCGAAGACTCTGTTATGGACAACTCTGATGTAGGTCCTATGGGCCATCTACGTCCTCTCTCAAACCTCAAAGACACCCATATCGGTAACTTTGTCGAAGTAAAAAAGTCAACCCTTGACGGTGTCAAAGCAGGCCATCTAAGTTACATTGGTGATGCAGAGGTCGGCAGTGGTTCAAACATCGGTGCGGGTGTCATTACCTGTAACTACGACGGTAAGAAAAAGTACAAGACGATTATCGGTAAAAATGTCTTTGTCGGTTCAGACACTCAGATCATTGCACCATGTACCATCGAAGATGATGTTATGGTCGCAGCAGGAACAACACTGACAAGTGACTATGTAAAGAGCGGTGTGTTAATACTTAGCCGTGCCAAGATCAAAACAGTAGAGAACTTTTTTTACAAGTTTTTTACTAAGGAGAAATCATGTTAATTCCTGAAAATCTTTTAGAAGGCAAAAAGATCCTTCTTGGTGTTACCGGCTCTATCGCTGTTTATAAATCGTTAGAGCTTGTCCGTCTGTTTGTCAAAGCAGGCGCCGACGTCAAAGTCGTAATGAGCGAGTCATCCAAGAAGTTTGTTGCCCCTCTTAGTTTTGAGACCCTCTCACGAAACAAGGTCTTAGATGAAGCAAGTGAGTCATGGGCAGATGACCATAACCACATCAAGACGACCCAGTGGGCAGACCTTTTTGTCATCGCGCCATGTACGGCAAACACTATCGCCAAACTTGCCAATGCCATTGCTGACAACATGTTGCTTCAATGTGCTCTTGCCTACCCGGGCCTCAAACTCATTGCACCATCAGCCAACACCAACATGCTTGACAACCCTATCACTCAGGGTTCTTTGAAAATGTTACAAGTCTCCAACTATGAGGTCATTGACACTCAAGTCAAAGAGCTTGCATGTCAAACCACAGGTGACGGCGCTATGGCTGAACCGCTGGACATCTTCTGGTACAGTGCCCGCACACTTTTAAAAGAGAGCTTTTGGGAAGATCGTATGGTGATGGTAACAGTCGGCGGTACAGTTGAGAAGATCGATGATGTTCGCTACCTCTCCAACTACTCAAGCGGTAAGATGGCCTCATCTCTTGCAACAGCACTATTTTTAAAAGGGGCTGATGTCAACCTCATTGCAACACGTTTTGAATATAATTTGCCAATACATATCCACACCATCGATGTTGAGTCATCTGACGAGATGTATGACTACCTTAAAGACTCTATTCGCATCTCTAAAAAAGGGAAGATGAATAAACCTTCTTTAGTCAATGATCAGGCGCTGCAACTGATCCAAAAAGAGCCTTACTTGTTTATGGCAGCCGCTATCAGCGACTTTGTACCCCGTTTTCCTCAAGAGGGCAAGATCAAAAAAGTCCAGCTCGGTGAGACATGGAACTTAGAGCTAAAGCAGAACATAGACATCCTCTCTACCTTAAATCGTTCAGGAAT
>JAUWLG010000149.1 GCA_030613795.1 Helicobacteraceae bacterium | reverse complement strand
TGTCAAAGCGCTATCTGCATGGTCACGGCTTTTTCTTTATCGGTCGCGATGTCTTCTTACCGCTGGCACTACAGGGGGCTCTTAAACTCAAAGAGATCACCTATCTGCACGCCGAAGGCTATCCAAGCGGTGAGATGAACCAAGGCCCTATCGCCATGGCTGCCCCGGATCTCATTACTATCGCGCTCATGCCTAAACATATGCTTTATGAGAAAGCCAAAAGTAATATCGAAGAGCTAAGTGCGAGAGACAGTACGATCTGCGCGATCAGTCCTATTGAGTTTGATAAAGCCGATGATTTCATTAAAACGCATCAACGCGATCACTATATGCTAGAGTTCTTTGAGATGATGGTCGTACTTCAACTGCTTTCTATGGAGATCTCAGTCCGTTTAGGCAACGATGTTGATATGCCGAGAAACCTTGCGAAGAGTGTTACTGTTGAGTAACGAAAAAGAAGTTAAAAAAGAGAAAGATTCAGAAGTAAAAACTTCTGAAAAGCAAGAGGAGAAAACCTCAACGCCGACAGAGCGTGATCACTATGTCTATGAATCGATCATAGCAGAGATAGGGTACTGATACAGTACAAAAAGTAAAACTGATCTACTTTTTCTGCTCTTTTGCAGTTTCTTGTTCTACTTGTGCTGCTTTGGCAGGTGTGTTGGTACCTTTGATATGGCTCTCACCTTCAAAAACACCCTTAGCTTCAATCACCATCTCAGCAGAAGTGATGACACCGCTTACGTGACCAGTCTCTTTGATTTCGATGCGTTCGACATCGACATTGCCTTCAACCACTCCCTGAACAACAAGATGCCCCGCTTTGATCTCACCTTTGATCTTTCCGTTTTTACCAACGGTGATAAGGTTTTTTGAGACGATCATCCCTTCAAGATGACCGTCAAGATAAAAATCACAGTCGAGGTTTATTTCGCCTTTGAGAGTAGCGCCAGCTGTGATGATGGTGGTGTTTGTATTTGTTTTTGCAGGTTGTGATCCCGCGTTATCGTTGCTACCAAAGATTGCCATGGTACTTTTGTCTCCTTTTCAAATATAGTTTTGTAGTTTTCCATATCCCACTTTATAAACCAATACGGGTTAAGCACGCGCTGTATAAAGCGTACTTCATAGTGGAGATGCGGTCCATTACTCATACCGCTATTACCTGTTAAGCCTATTAGCTCACCTTTTTTGACATACTGTCCCGATTTCACCGTAATCTTATTTAAATGGCCATAATAAGTCTTAAACCCATAGTTGTGATCAAGAATGATCAGACGTCCATACCCACTGGCTTTATGATTGCCGGCATACTCTATCACCCCGTCAGCCGTTGCATGAATTTCAGTACGCATCGCAGCTCGTAGATCTGAACCGCGGTGAAACTCTCTTCTATGTACGGTAGGGTGAATACGATAGCCGTATTTACTCGTAATACCTTTGTATGTTACTGGAGAGCCGCTTGGAATATGTTTAAACAGTGCGTTACGCTGTTCTGATGTCAACTTAGCTATCTCTACCCGTTCAAGTAGCGAGTGCTCATCGTCAGGCGAGAGGCCTATAAGTATCTCAATATCATCTAAACGGTCAGAAGCAACTGTCAACTCTTCATGTTTGGCGGCAAGATCAACCTCTGCCTCTACAATAGATTGTCGCAGCGCTTCATTATGCTCTTCAAGTTCACACTTTTTTTTATCGATCTCATCCATGGAAGCGTTAAGAAAAACAATAAATATGACACCAACGGTGATCAACAAAACAGTACCCGCGGCAATATACATCACCACTTTTTTGATGATCTGATGCAGACTAAACTGTTTGACACCATTAAGATCGTGAATAGTAACCGTAAACTTCTTATGGTGCATAGTACGCTTCCACTAATCGTTTTTTAATACTTTGCAAACAGGAGTATCTATAGGCTATTGATTGATTACTCTTGGTAAAAAAGCTATGGTAATCATGCATCTGTCTCAAGGAAACTCCAAAATATCATGCACGAGTATGTACATACTTTTTATAGAGAAAATTATACCTTTTTTTATCTATTTTGTTTAAGTGACCCATTTGTGTCATATCAAATCATGACATCAAACTAATTCTATCTCATTCTCTTCTCTATTGAAATAGTGGATCAACCCTTTTTTATCCACACTGTTGTTAGCACCACGGTAGAGGTTCTCTTCGAGTTGGACTAAGGCAGTGTCAACGACTGGGCTCTCTTTTTTATACGGCAGGAGAAGTTCAAACAGCGCCTTATCGCTTTTAGCTTTTTTGATCTGCTGTTCTATTGGCGTTACAACACTCTTTTTAGGAACATTTTCAGAGCGACTGCGCATCATCAACCATACAAACAGTCCGCCAATACCAAAACCTACCAGAGCAGCATATAAGAGCTCGCGCCAATCACTTGTAGTCGAAACTGCTTTCTCAATCAGTTCTGGTTTCTCTTTAATGGCTTGAGAGACCTCTACCGGTGAACTCTGAACTGTGGACACTTTAGCAACACCGCCTGTCACTGTGATGGCAATAGCTTGGCTCTCTTTTATGACCTCTTTTTGACTCTCTCTGTCAAAGTAGCGCAGCTGAAGCGGTGGTATGGTGTAAAAACCGTCAGCAATGATGACGATCTTCTGTTCAAAACTGCCCAGATAATCCTCACCAACCACACGAGCCTTGATCTCCGGCTCATTGGCATAGATTACGGCACCCTCAATATCAAGACTGTACTTTCTAACATCATCGATATTACCAACACCATCGATGGAGATAGTAAGGTTAAGCGGTTTATTGGCAGCGACCGTTGTTTTATCTGCTTCAGTATTAATGTTAAAATCACCGTAGAGTTCCAATCTGTTTGGCAAGGCTTCAACATTAAGGATCAATTCATTTGAAAAGATCTTGGTATAACGCAGCTGCTGGCCAAAGGCACTATTAAAAAATGGGTCCAGTCCACGACGGCGTTGTTGCTGAGCAAGCTGCCCCACATTAGCTGTGACCGAGGGTATACTCAACTTTCCGCTTCTTTGTGCAAAAAGAAGATAGCTGTAGGTCTTTGTTGTGTACTCGCCCTCAACACCTTCTTGAACACCATCCACCTTTTTAACCCAAAAGTCTTCAAACTGCGGTTCTTCGATGTCGAGTTTATAGACCGGTACATTTGGCTTTTGCTTAAAGACCAAGTCAAAACGAACCACTTCTCCGACATGAGCGCTCTCTTTAGAGAGGCGGATGTCCAGAACAACAGGCGCACTTTTGTCTTGAGAAGGTTCAACGATCTTAACTGCAATAGGTTTAGTCATCTCCACCCCGCCGTTGACAAGCACCTTGTAACTTGGGATCTCAAGAGAGTCCTTAGGTGTGAATATATAACTTTTGGAGACAGTCTTTTGAAAATCTCCATTGATAATACTGATGTTTTGTGAACCGGAAGTGCTTAAAATAGGATTACCGTCTATTGAAGTAATCGTCGGGAACTCAACATCTTTTCCGGAGACTGAGATCGTATAAGTGACACTGTCACCCCTATAGAGTGCATTTTTGTCTACACTCTCTTGAACATCAGCAAAAAGAAAAAGCGGCAGCAGCATTAAAGCCGTTAACTTACCAAGCAGTTGTCTCTTCATGAGGGTCTCCTTCTGTTTTAAGTGGCACCATCAAGGTCTTGATACCCCGTTTGTCCAACATCTTCTCATATTTACGCTCTTGCATATCGCTGATCGGTTCCTCTTTAGCTTCACCTTGTTTCATCTCATCCTGCTCTTTTTTAGACTCATCCTCTTTGGACTCTTCATCTTCTTTGGATTGCTTCTCTTCGTCATCTTGCTCTTTTTTCTCTTGATCGTCTTTAGAATCACCCTGCTTATCTTGTTTGTCCTGCTCACTATCTTGGTCAGAGCTTTGATCTTTTTTTTGATCATCTTTACTGTCTTGTTGATCGTCTTGCTTCTCTTGATCTTCTTTGTCTTTTTTCTCTTGATCTTTCTCTTCTTGGTTCTGATTTTGCTTCTCTTGCTGCTCTTTCTGCTTTTTCAACAGCTCCAAGTTGAACTTGGTATCTTCATCATCACCAAATTGCAGCGCCTCTTCATACGCAGCAATCGCTTCGTCGGTCTTCTGTGTATTTGCATAGGCATTACCTATATTGTGCAGGGCTTTCGCTCTCAGCTCACTCTTTTGGACCTGTTCATACTGCTTCAGCGCTTCATCATACTTTTTCTCTTTATAGTACGCATCACCAAGGTTATAACGCAGGTCATCGTTTTTATCTTCTATCGATTCATACAGTGCTGCAGCCTCGCTGTATTGTTCATTGGCGTAAGCCTCTTTTGCTTTTTCAAGTGTCCTGAAATCTAACAGTCCGCCAAAAAGTGTTGTCCCCATCAAAAAGATGAGTGAAATAGATCTAAACATCTTTTCTCCTTCTTGAGGGCATAGAGTAGAGCGCCATAAAGAGCAGTGCCAAGGCTGCTGCAAGTGGATAGTAGAAGAGCTCTTTCTCATCTTTGATGGTTGATTCCTCCTCATTTTTCTCGCTAAAGCGCTGTTTTATCGCCTGCGCCAAGGCATCGATATCATTA
>JAUWLG010000230.1 GCA_030613795.1 Helicobacteraceae bacterium | reverse complement strand
CAATATCTTCTTCTTGGGCAGCTCTTGTTCCTTTAACATAGGGTAGGGAAAGGGCATCTAAGGGCGCTTGAGGGGCTGCGAAATGGAGCTGTGCAAGGGTAATATGACTCTCACGACTCATGGCATTTATAGTATCAGCCTCTTCATTGACAAAGAGCCCGACTTTTTCTATAAATGGGGGGAGCTTTTCGATGATCTCTTTTGCTTTTTGTGGTGTAATAAAACGAGGCGAAGGCGCATAAAAGACAAAACCAAGTGCGTCTGCACCGGCTTCAATAGCCATTATGGCATCTTCATATGTTGTGATTCCACAGATTTTTACACGCACATCTGATCCTTATGGACGAAGGTTTTGAATGGCTGTTTCAAAGCTCTCATGTTTGAAGACGTATGAGCCTGCTACACAGATATCAACACCGGCATCTTTAAGAAGTTCGATATTTTGATCTGTCACACCACCATCAATCTCTATTAGACAGTTAGGGTTAATTCTTTTACGAAGAGCATCAAGACGTTTGATCTTCTCAACAACAGTAGGAATAAACTTCTGACCGCCAAACCCTGGGTTAACACTCATAACTAAGACCATATCAAGGTCAGGAAGCAGGTACTCTATGGCTTCTGCCGGTGTGTGAGGGTTTAAGACAACACCCGGTTTAATACCTAAAGAACGAATATACTGCACTAAACGGTGAGGGTTTTTCTCCTCTTCGATGTGAAAAGTGATATATCCTGGTTTAAGTGGTGCAAAAAGATCAACAAAGAAGGTGTTGTTCTCAACCATAAGGTGAATGTCTAGAGGCTTAGTCGCAGCTTTTGCAATGGCAGAGACAACAACAGGCCCTAGAGTGAGGTTAGGGACAAAATGGCCATCCATGACATCTACATGGACAAGATCACAACCGGCGTCGCAGATGGCTTTGACATCACGTTCAAGATTACCGAAATCGGCAGAGAGTACACTTGGAGCTACTAACATATTAGACTACTTTGTTTTTTTGTAATTTTAGCGAAATTTTCTTATTGATTACGCTATACTTGTTCACAATTAAGATAAAAAGTTTGTCCATTTGTTTGTTAAGCTCAGTTTTTGCTTTACATAGATATAATGCGCAACTTAAAAAATTACGCAAGGATACCCTATGGCAAGAAAATGTGCAATCAGTGGTAAAGGCCCTATGGCTGGAAATAATGTATCTCACGCAAAAAACAGAACTAAACGTCGTTTTTTGCCAAACCTTAGAACAGTACGTATTACACTAGAAGACGGTACTACTAAGAAGATCAGAATTTCTGCTAAAGAGCTTCGCACACTTAAGAAGAACTCGTAACCGATAAGGTTATATTTTGAACCTGACAACCAGGCTTCGAAACTTTCTACACTGGGAGGAATCTCCCAAACCAGACCCATCTATTCTACCCGATTTTTACTCTAACCTCCACGCATTTCGTCTACCAATAATCTTCACTGTCATGACCATGTTAATTGGAACTATGGGCTATATAATTATTGATGATTTCTCTCTTATGGACGCAATCTATCAGACCGGAGTGACATTTACAACTGTAGGATTTGGAGAGATCGCGCCGATCTCAAATGCGGGACGGATCTTTACGATCACACTCATTATTGCCGGGTTTGCTGTCTTTACTATGGCAGTGGGTATTATGGTCGCCGAGATCAATCGGGGCCATCTTATAAATACATTGAAGGAGCGCAGTATGTTGTACAAAATCGCGCGGCTTAAAAAACATTTTGTCATCTGTTATCATAACGACTACACCATTGAGGTGACACAGCAACTGCGTGCCAACCAGATCCCTTTTGTTGTGATCGATCCGCGTGAAGATATGGAAAAGATCGCGGAGAAGTATAAGTACCCGTATTTCATTCAAGCGGAGCCACATACCGAGCGTTCTATGTTGAAATCACACCTGAGCTCAGCGGATGGTCTGATCACACTCTCTAACTCTATTGCAGACAATATTGCTATTATCGCGTCAGTACGTCTTTTTGAAAAAGAGCACTTTATACCAAAACCGTATAACGTCATCTCATCAGCAGAGACAGAGAGTGATGTGAGTAAACTTAAAAAACTAGGTGCAGACACCGTTGTCTCTGCAACTAAACTTACTGCGCAGCGTATTACAGCCATGGCGGCACGTCCTGACATGGAGAACCTCTTAGAAGAGTTTCTGTACCAGACCGATACGCCGCTTGATATGGAAGAGGTTTTTGTCCCTAAATATAGCTGGATGGTTCTGCGTAAACTCAAAGAGACACACCTGCGTCAAATTGCCAATGTAGCCGTCGTCGGTATGACTAAAAAAGATGGAAAATTCGTGCCGATGCCAGATGGAAACAAACTGGTGACAAGCGAGTCAAAACTGCTGGTGATCGGAACACAAAAAGGGATCAATATCACTAAGGGTATTGTCCAAAAACGCCAGAAACCAGAGGAATTGAAATATGTATAAAATTACCAGCAACAGCGAAGGGGTCTGTGCCCCTCTTGGCTTTTACGCTGATGGGATCGCTGCAGGGTTAAAACCAGACGGTGCTAAAGATATGGCCTTTGTCTACAGCGACCAGGTCTGTGCTTTAGCTTCTGTTTTAACAACTAACAAGATGGCGGCTGCACCGATCCATCATGCCAAAGGCGTCAAACAGACCAACTTTGTGATGATCAACTCTAAAAATGCCAATGCAATGACAGGCAAGCCGGGTATGGCTGATCTTGAAGAGATCTTGGAGAGTGTTAAACAGGAGAAAAAAGCTCTTATCAACCCATTGATGAGTTCAACAGGTGTCATCGGTGTGCGCCTTCCAAAAGAGAAGATCATTGAGGGTACAAAGAAGTTTGACCTGAGTGTTAAAAATCCTCATGCAGCGGCAGAGGCGATCATGACAACAGATCGTTTCTCTAAAGAGATCGCAGTCGATGTTGAACTCGAAGATGGTAAGATCTTTACCATTGGTGCAATGGCCAAAGGTGCCGGGATGATCAATCCTGCAATGGCAACGATGCTCTGTTACATCACTACCGATGCGCAGATCAATTACATCACCATGAAAGAGATCTTAGAACGTGTGAATGCCAAGACCTTTAATGCAGCAAGCGTTGATGGCGATACATCGACCAATGATACGGTCTTTTTGATGTCAAATGCACGTGCGGTCTGTCATGATGATGATGCCTTTGAAGAGGCACTGTTTATAGTGATGGACTTTTTAGCTAAAGAGTTGGTCCGTGACGGCGAAGGAGCGACTAAACTCGTTACCTATCACGTCACAGGCGCCTACAGCAACACAGAAGCTGAGAAGGTAGCTAAGACCCTCTCTAACTCACTTCTCATCAAAACAGCGCTCTTTGGTGA
>JAUWLG010000290.1 GCA_030613795.1 Helicobacteraceae bacterium | reverse complement strand
ACTCGACTTTAAAGAGCTTCGTGAGTATGAGATCGGGGATGATGTCCGTAAGATCAACTGCAAGGTGAATGCGAAGTCGGGACGTCCCTTTGTCAACCTCTTTAATGAAGAGCGCGAACTCAACATCGTGGTTGCCTTTATGGTGAGCGGCAGCATCTATTTTGGGACTAAACGTTTCAAACAGGAGTTGATGGCTGAGATCTTGGCACTTCTCTCTTACTCCAGTATCAAAAATGATGACCGTCTGAGCACACTCTTTTTCTCAGACAAAGAGGAATTTTTTATGCCGCCGACCAAGAAGATGGGCTCTTTGCACATCACACTCGAAAAAGCGCTCGGCTTGGACCCTCTGGAAAAAGAGAGTGACTTTAGTGCCTTTGTTCACTATGTCAATGAGCGTGTCAAACGCAAGTCGCTCATCTTTATAGTGGGTGATTTTTACGGTGATGTGGACCTTTCTCTGTTGAATAAACATGAACTTTTTGCCGTGATGGTGCGTGACCGTTTTGAAGAGGACCCCAAACTTTTTGGTGAGATGGAGCTGGTTGACCCTAACACGATGCAAAATGAAGAGTTTATGCTCTCACCTAAGATCATGAAAGAGTATAAAAAGGCGCTTGAGGGTCATGACAAGATCTTAGAGATGCATTTTGACCAACACCGCATTAAGCACACAAAAATCTATACCGATGAAGAGCCGTTTATAAAGCTCTCCACACTCTTTAGGCATTGATGATGGAAGAACTACGCGACATTAAAGGGCTTGTGGAGGTCACGGACTACTCATTGTATTACCTGTTAGGAATAGTAGGTGTTGCTGTGATCATTCTTATTGTCTTGGGTATTTTACTCTACAAATACCTTACAAAAAAAGATCCTCTAACACAAAAAAAGGTGGCGATGGAGCTTCTGGAAAAGTTTGAGTTCGGTGATGCAAAACAGAGTGTCTATGAATTCTCGTATCTGGCACAATATGCAGTCAATGAGGCCCAGCGCAGAGAGCTGGAACAGCTTTTGGCAGAGCTGGAACCATACAAGTTTAAAAAAGAGGTGCCTGAACTTGATGATGCACTGAAGGCTAAGATGCAGAATTTTATAGAGGAGCAGAGACGTGGATAACATCATCTTTGAATATCCTTACCTCTTTCTCTTGGTAGCACTCTTTTTTATCTGCGAGAAGTTCTGTAAAGCAAAACGTCAACAGCTGATCTTGCCAAATATGCCGATGTTAAAAAAGGTAGCTCAAAAGCAGAGTATCTTGATCAATGCTATGAAGCTTCTAATGGTCGCTCTTTTAGTCACCGCCCTGGCAAGTCCCATCAAAGAGGACGAGATCGTGGTGCAAAAGGATAAAGGGTATGAGATCTCACTGCTCTTAGATGCCAGTGGTTCGATGGAGCAGTACAACAAGTTTGATATTGTCAAAGATATTGTCTTGGACTTTTTGACAAAGCGCGAGCATGACAAACTTGGTCTAACGATCTTTGCCGACTTTGCTTATGTTGCTATTCCCCTGACCTATGACAAAAAGAGTATTAGTGCGCTTTTAGAAAAGGTCGATGTCGGGATCGCCGGTAAACAGCGTACAGCACTTTACGAAGCACTCTTTATGAGCTCTAAACTTTTTAAAGAGTCCACTTCAAAACATAAGATCGCTATTCTTTTGACCGATGGTATTGACAATGCAGGTACTATCCCGCTTGATGTGGCTATAAAGACCGCAAAAAAGTATGACATTAAAGTCTATGTCATCGGTGTAGGCAGTAGAGGGGACTTTGACCCTGCGGTACTCAACAAGATCGCCCAAGAGACAGGCGGGAAGTTTTATGAAGCGGGTACAAGTGAGCGGATCAAAGCGATCTATGATGAGATCGACAGTTTGGAAAAAAGTGAGATCAAGGCAAACAAGTATGTTAAAAAGCACTACTTTTTTCAGTACCCTTTAGGTGCGGCTATAGCGGTGATGTTCATCTATATCTTTGCCAGAAGGAGACGTTATGCAGTTTAAATCACCTGAATATCTCCTCCTGCTGCTTCTGCTTTTGCCACTCGCATTGATGCTCTTTAGAAAGGGTGCAAGCCTAAAACATTATTTTGATGCAGAGATATTAAAGAAGTTGCAGCTTTCAGACAGCTTCTTGAACCCAGCGATTAGAAACACTATCTTGCTCTTTTCTTCAGCCTTGATGATAGTCTCTCTGTCACGTCCTTATATAGACAATGGAGAGATAAAAGTGAGCTCAAGCACCATTGATATCATGGCAGCCTTTGATATTTCACGTTCGATGTTTGCCAATGATGTCTATCCTAACCGTTTGGCACTCGCAAAGAAGAAGTTCCAAGAGTTCAGCGGTGACTTTCAAGAGGCCAAGATCGGGGTGATCGGGTTTAGCTCTCGTGCCTTTTTGATCTCACCTCTTACAGAAGACTTTGCGACACTCGATTACCTGGTCAACAACATGAACCTGGACTCTGTCACACTCCGGGGAACCTCGGTGATGAACGCATTGGAAGTGACTAATGACCTATTAAAAGAGAGTGAGAAAAAAGCACTTATCCTTTTTAGTGACGGTGGGGACAATGAGAACTTTTCAAAAGAGATCGCTTATGCCAAGAAACATAATATCGTTGTCTTTGTTTATAACATTGGTACAACAAAAGGGGGCATCATCCCTGACAAAAAAGGTGCCTTGACTGATGAAAATGGTGATATCGTTGTAGTGCGTCTTAATGAGAAGATAAAAGCCTTGGCGCTGCAGAG
>JAUWLG010000078.1 GCA_030613795.1 Helicobacteraceae bacterium | reverse complement strand
CAATCTTGAGCAAATAGGCTAACGAAAAAGAAGAGTTGAAAAACAATTAATTTAAACAAAATTACCCCTAAACTTTATCATACAATTTTACATTATTTATGTTTGTATTATGCTTTACTGTAATTAATAATAATAATTTCTTATAGTTATACTTCGAAGCTAAGTATAATAAAGAGTAGACAGTAGAAATATTCATACTGCTTTGTTGAGTTGTTCTGTCCCTATAGCCAAGTGTATTGTTGAAAAGTGGATACTATAGTCATAAGTTTAAGGGTTGGAAGGAAGAATATGGCAGCAGGTTTTTTTGCAGTCTTTGATGACATTGCAATGCTTTTAGATGATGCAATTGTCTCTTAGCGCTTCAACTCTTTGCGGGGAAAGTTTATGGACACTTAGTGCATAGATTCAATCTTTGGGGTGTAATACAGTGGCAAATATCCTAAAGAGTATCAGGCCGGGGTTCACCAAGATAGAAGCCTTGCGAGCGTCCGATACCGAGCTGTTTGACTATCTCGTGCACTTCCGCATTGTGGACGAATTCGGCAATGCATGTCATATGACGTTTGTGGGCGAAATAAACGATCGCTTCGATGATCGAAATTGCATTAGGGTCAGTATGCAGGTTTTGGATAAGACTGCCGTCGATCTTGATGTAGTCGATCTTGAGCTTTAACAGATAATTGAAGTTGGAGTAGCCTGAACCGAAATCGTCGATGGCGAACTGGCAGCCAAGGGCTTTCATCTCCTCGATGAAGTTGAGTATCTCCGGATAGTCTTCGATTCCTACGGATTCAAGGATTTCGAAAATGATCTGTTTGGCAACACGGTGGGTCTCTATCTGCTCTTTGATAAAGGAGACGGTGTCGCTGTCAAGGATGTCGTCTACGGAAAGGTTGATGGAAAAGTGATCGCTCTTATCTGCAAAATGGCGGCAGCTTTTTTCCACCATGATGCTGGTCAGACGGGTATATAGCCGCGCTTTTTTAGAGATCTCGAGAAAATGAAACGGTGTAAGGACGTTACCGTCTTTTTCAATCAGGCGGATCAGGCACTCGTAACTGCAGACGGCACCGGTTTGATTGTCGAAAATGGGTTGGTAATAGGGGAAGATACGATCCTCGGCGATCGCTGTTGTGAGCCTTTGGACCCATTGCATATTCTGGTGATACTGATGTTCGATGTTGAGGTTTCCGTCATAGATCATAAAGGGTTTTCGGTGGATACGGGCAGTTTTAAGGGCAATGTCGGCCTTTTCCATCCCCTCTTGAATGTTCATTGTCGCGCCAACTGTGATCCGGATATCAATTTTGGTCTCTTCAAAATAGATAGGCGTAGCTTCGATGTGAGTGCTTAGCTCTATTAATAACAATTCCAGACTTTGGTAGCTCATAGGGTTTGTTGTGAAGAGGGCGAACTCATCTCCGGAGAGTTTATAGACTATTATGTCCGGTTTGCTGAGGCTGAGATGATCCAGTGTCTTAGCCACTTTATTGAGAACATGGTCTCCGGCGATGTGGCCGTAAAAGTCGTTGATCTGCTGGAATTCATCGATGTTGATGATCAGCAGTGTTCCATCATGCACCTGACTTATATCTTCCATCAGTCGGGTACGATTTGGGTGTCCTGTGAGATTGTCGGTATAGAGCTGACGGCGTAACTGGGTCGTTTTTTTTGCAACTTCCTGCTCCAGGAAATGTGCAGTGTTCTCCTGCTCCTGAGCGTAGTCTGTGATACGGATATTCATCTTTTTAAGTGCCGCTGCGATGTTCCCTATTTCGGTGTTCTCCTTATAGGATGGAAGTGAAAGTTTCTGACCCGGTGTAAAGTTGCTTACCTCCGAAGCGATACGTTTTAGCGGTGTGAGCAGATAGCGAAGGTAGGATGTAAAGAAGACAATAAGCATGCCCAATACACTAAGTGTTACGAGTAAAACCATTCTATACTGTGAGGCAAGATGATGGTAATGTGCACTGGAGTAAGAGAGATGAAGTGTCGCAATTAGTGAATGATTTACGGGGTGAAGCAGCTTTGTAGTGACATTGAAGCTCTCTCCGGTATCATTGTTGTAGGTTTCTATATTTTTACGGCTGACAATATGTTGACCGTTTTGGATAAGCTCAAATGAGAGAATGTTAGGGTTGGCAGTGATCTGATCGGCTATTGCAGCAACGTTCTCGTTGCGGCCAAGATAGAGTTCAACAGCCAGGTTTGGGGCGATCAAGCTGGTAATTGTTTCGGCTTTTTCTCTCTCAGCAGTGTAGAGTGCATCTTTGTTTATATGGTCAAATACCAGAAAGATCGTAGAGAAGATTACCAGAAAAACAAGGGCGACCGAAAGAACGATCTTAGTTGAGAGGGAATACGCTTGCTTTATTTTCATCAAAAAACCTTACAACATGATAGAGTGTATCTGAAAATTCAATCCCATAATACGGCAGCATCGGCTTGTTCATATAGATCACCGTGGAACGCTCCAGGTTCAGGGAGAAGAGGTACCCCTCATTCAGATAAGCAGCATCTTCAACGAACGAGATGATATTTTTCTTAATGGCCAGTTTGGCAGGCTCATCAATATGCTTTTCTGAATGCAGTGCCATGACAGCACTGGCTTCAAGTGTTTCGTTGAGTTTGGAATATTGTATCAAAATTACATTAAAGGGGTAGCCTTCTATCTGATCGTTATATTGCTGCTCCATCAGGGCCTTGAGTCTGGAAGCTGACGCAGTGTCTTCGGCTTCATGGACAATGGCAAAAACGATACTTCCTTTGACCAGAAGCTTTTTTGGCTCTTTGACAAGCAGAATAAGCTTGGGGAAGATGGATGCCTGTGCTCTATGCAGCAGTGGATTGTAGTCGAATCCAAAGAGTGTGGTGCTAATAAGAACACTCAATAGCCACAATCGCATCAGAACTCCTTACTCACTGTGAGAAGAAATGTACGGCCGTCCTGCGGGTAGTCATTGACATAGGTAGATGGCTCTGAAGGGTAGACGACATCCGCATCGGCCAGGTTCTTGACACTGCCGGTCACGCTGAACTGTTTTGAAAGGTTGTGGTAACGCAGTGCAATATCTGCTGTAAAATAGGCTGGTGTATCGCTGCGCTGATCATCCTCAGTCCGTGATTTTTGTCCGACATATTTCAGGACCGTTCCGGCATTGAACTCCGGAGTGAAATGATAGAGATAGCTCGCTTTTGCAAGATGATGGGCCACATTGGCAAGGGGGTTGTCCTGGTCATCCGAACCGTCGACGTAGGAGTAACTGGCATACAGTCGGTCATGTGACGTTATCTGGGTACTCACTTCAAGTTCAAGACCGTAAATGTCGGTATTTTGGGTATTAAGATAGATGTGTCGGGCATTGTTTTTGTCGATCTGATCTTTATTGCGCAGGTAGAAAACATTTGCCTGCAGGTAGTTGGACCCGTTGAATTTCTGGATAACTGCAAGTTCAAACGCGTCCACGGTTTCGGGTTTGAGGTCGGTGTTACCGACGCGTGCTCTATTGTTGAGCGTAAAAAGCTCCTGCCAGGAGGGGTTGCGGTGTGAATGGCTGTAGATCGCTTTAAAGATACGCTGCATGTCGCTTTGGTAGACAAGTGAGATCCTGGGGTCATACTGTATCTCTGTCAGCGAGGTCTTTTCTATGTTGATGCCGTACAGTATGCCCAGTTTTGTTCCGACCTCCATTTGGTCTTGCAAAGAGAACATAGCGGTGTCGCGCCTGGCATCGGCATCAAAAAATGGGAAGGTTGCTGTGTAGTCTACCAGACCTGTGCCGGTGTCTCTGTCGGTTGTTATAGTAACGACGTTATAGGTCTCTTCTCGGCTCAGACGGTAGCCAACGGTGATCTTATGGTCTTCTATTCCACTGTATTTCAGGTAAGTAGATTGATAAAAAGAGCGTTGATCGGCTTCATGGATACCAAAGAAACCGTCTGTATAGGTGACTTTCTGATTATCAGGGTCTGAAAGACTCGGTAGTTCAAACCCTGACGGGGCCAGCCTGGCCTCGCTGCTGAAACTGTCATATTTCGCTCCGATCTTAACGATGGCCTCCAGGTGACCGAAGTGCTCGTCCCACCCAAGTTCCAATAGATAAGAAGGCATTTTGACGCGGTCATCTTCCTGTGGAAGCATACCGTTTATACCGTAGGCGCTGCCGTGGCTAAAGCCGGTTCCTCTTGCTTTAAAGATGAAGGCATCGTAATCAAGCTGCAGACCAAGTGCATAGGTTGTGGTCTGCAACGGAGCTTGCCCGCTTTGTGTCAGAGGCGTATTGTCGATAGAGAGAGCAAGGTATTTGTAAGCACCAGCCGCGTCAGGACCGGCAAAAAGTGTTTTATCGTCTTGATGATAGTAACCGTCGGTATGGAAGCGGAGTTTGCCTTCGGTAAAAGAGGAGGTGAAACCGCCTATATATTGCTCGTATGAACCGGCTTTGGCAAACACACGGTTGACTGGTTCACCGATGTCTTCGGCGTAGGTAATGACCTGAATGGAACCGGCATAGGCGTTGATGCCGTCTGTTCTGCTACCGGGTCCGCGAACTACTTCTATTCGCTTGATCATTTCGATGGGCATATAAAGGTAGCCTGCGAAACCGTCGATAAAGGTATCGTTGGCAAGCATACCGTCGACCAGCAGTTTGACCTGTCCGAAGGCAAAAGGATTGGAACCACGAAAAATCGGTGTTTTAGCATCAGAAAGATCAGTGGCAAAATCGACACCGGGAATGAGTTTTAATGCCTCACTCAGTGTTGAGATTCCAAGTTTTTCAAGATCCTTGCCTTTGAGAACGGAAATGATATAGGGCTGGTAGGGTTCGTTCACTTTAGTTACGGTTGCAGCCTGAGTAAAGTGCTCGAGCTCCTGTGTGATTGTTTGTGTCGTTTCAGCCTGCAGGGTTTGTGATGCCGATTCAGCTTGCAATACACTTCCGCTTAAAACAAAGAGCAGTGTGATAACGGAGGAAAATTTCATTGTGTTGCACTTTCGTTGAAGAGTTCTGGATTGGCAGAGAGTGTCTCATCTGTATATAAAATACAGGGATAGCGCTGACCGAGATATGGTTGAAGATCTCCGATTTTTTTATAGGGAAATTGCAGTATGTTAAGCAATCTAAAAAATGGTTTTTCAAGGGCGCCAAGTGTATAGGAGATGTTGTGCTCTGCTATCTTGGAATAACCAATAACTTTTAGGGTGTCGAAGAGAGGTTTGAGCTCTTGGATGCTACGTATTTTCGGTGAAACAAAGATTCTGGAAAATTCACCGAGCTGTTCCGGGTCAAAATGCCAGGTGCTTGTATCGTAACTCATATGATTTGTTGTCGGATAGCCGATGGGGGAGTGATGAATGAGACGAGTATATGCTATGACGTCACCAACCTCATTAAAAGCGGCAAAATGCTCAGAATAAGCATCATACTCATCCGTTTCGTGCCCTATTTCACAATTTTCAAGCAATACTCTGGTTACATCTTTTTCGTTAAGAATGTCGTAGCGAAAAGCAAACACTTTTTTGAACTGATCTTCTGAGGTGACTTCAATAAACTGATACGACATCTATGCATTCCTTTATTGCTGTGAATCATAACATAGAAATTCGGCAAAGCAGAGTGAATTTAAATTAAATATACTTCATAAAAGGGGTATATTTAAAGGCAAGTGTTTTTAGTTTATATTCTTGAGTTGGAAAATTCTCATTCCAGGATGAAACAAGGACAACGGGTAAGCCGAATTATCGCTTGGACATTTCTTACAAAAAAGATGCAGATGCAGTGGTATGAAGATCGCTGGTAATCTCCACGTTAACATCCATATAGTTATTTTAATTCTTGGTGACTCATATAGTTTAATATCTCTAATGTTTTAGTGACATCGTAAATAGCACTATGATACTGCTCATCATCAAACTCTATGTCATAAAACGCACAGGTCTCTATGAGCTTTGGATTTTTTAGATTGCCTTTTATATTCAGAGCATTGACGATTTTTTTGTTCTCTTTCATCGTGCAAAAGTGGTTGTCAAATGAGACTAAACTGCCTAAGTGGCGAAGTTCAAAAGCTATATTGTGTGCTACTAAGGTCTTAGCCCCGCTGCAAAAGTCGATGAAGTCATGATCGTCTTCAAAATACTCTGCATATGCATTATCTCTTAGTCTCTCAATTCTCTCTGGAGACAACTTATGTACAGCTAAGGCGTGAGGATTGACTTCGTACTCTGAAAGATAATAGCGATGAAAAGTGTCTAACACGACATAGCTACTATCTACTTTTTTTACACGGAAGGCAGCCACTTCTATGACGTCATATACATTTGACGAGTTTGTTTCAAAATCGAGGATTATCATGGTCTATCTGTCAGCCTGTTCATCTTCGGGATGCTCATCGTCTGTCTCTTTCGCTTTGTTTGCCGCTTTTCGTTTCTGTTTACGGTGGCGTGGTTTCTTTTTTTGATCTTTTTTACGTTGAGGTGTGGCATTAGCCTCAGCTTCAGGTGTCGGGACAAAGCCGTCAACCTCTTCTTCAGGGATCTCTTGACG
>JAUWLG010000271.1 GCA_030613795.1 Helicobacteraceae bacterium | reverse complement strand
GTAATAATGACATCGGGATTTAACTCAAGCACTTTTTTGGCCGTCTGAAGCCCCGCTCCATGCTCCATCGATTCCGTCTCACTGTTGGCTATCGCAAGCAGTTCCTCTTTCTCTTCATCATACGTTACCAGTATATCCATTCTTCCAAACCGCGGATCCATCGGCGAATCCCAGCTGTCCCCTTTTCCCGTAAAAACTATTTTCATCACATATTCCTTACTATTACTTTTATATTTTCCCAGCTCTCTTCAAGCTTCGTACTCAGACCGGATTCACCGTACTCTACAATAGTCTGCGCCTGTGCCAACGCTTTGGTAAAAGTCTCGTCATAAGGCAGTTTTGCCACCATCGGGATCTCTTCCTCCGCTAAAAACAGTTCGATAGCCTCACTCACCCCGGCATTGAGATCAAACTTGTTGATGATGCAGACCGCTTTAATATTGAAGGTTTTAACCAGTTCATAGACACGTTTGAGGTCATGCAGTCCGGACACCGTCGCTTCGGTGACCAGCACCGCCAGATCCGCACCGCTCAGCGACGAGATCACCGGACATCCGGTACCTGGGCTTCCATCAATCAATAAAAACTCTTTCTGGCCGGTTTCAGCCAGTTTTTTCGCCTCTTTTTTGACTTTTGCCACCAGTTTTCCAGAGTTTTCAGCTCCAAATCCCAGCTTAGCATGCGCCATTTTATTCCCCGTCTTTGTTGAGGAAATATAAAAGTCACCCGCTTTTTGTACCTTCATGCTGATCGCTTCCGTCGGACAGACCCGCGAACAGTACCAGCATCCCTCGCATGAGATAGGGTCGACACGGTGCTGCTCATCGATCACATCGATTGCATCAAACCGGCAGACCGCTTTACACTCGCCGCAGTTGGTACAGAGATCTTCATCGATAAATGCCACTTCACCGCTGTAAAAATCTTCCTGATGATTAAAGTCAGCGTCCAGAAGAAGATGCATATCTGCCGCATCCACATCACAATCCCCCAGGGCACAGTTCTCTTTTTCAAGATAGGCAAACGATGCAGTAATGGAGGTTTTCCCTGTTCCGCCTTTTCCCGATATTACGACGATTTCTCTCATTTGAACCCTCCGAAAAACGTTATCATATCATCCAGTGCCGCTTTAAACGGAGCATGTTCAGGGTAGATCAGCGTCCCTTTGGCATAAAGTTCTGCAATATTTCTGTCATTGGGGATTTTGGCGATCAGAGGTATCTTCTCCTCCTCGCAGTAGTGCTCGACGCTTGCATCACCGATGCCGTAACGGTTGATAACAACGCCGAACTTCTGTTTTAAAACACGCATCGTACCGACCGCCAGTTTCAGATCATTGAGTCCAAACGGGGTGGGTTCGGTTACTAGCACCACAAAGTCACTCCCCCGGCTTGCTTCAATAACCGGGCAGGAGGTCCCCGGAGGGGCATCAAATATCTTTACAACATCATCATCGAAATGCTCATCCACATAATCGATCACCTGACCTATCAGCGGCACCGCCTGCTCTTCACCCAGATCAAGCCTTCCTTCGACAAAATCAAAGTTATCGGCTTTAACGTGTTTCAACGCTCCCATTTTTTGAGGCATCATAGGAAGCGAACCGGTAGGGCAAAGTTCCGAACAGGCGTAACAGCTGTGACAAAGTTCTGGAAAGACCAGGATCTCTTCACTCAGCTTGACAATGGCATTGAAGTTGCAGACCTCTTCACATTTACCGCACAGGACACATTCATCACTGACCCATTGCGGTATCATTTTATGACATGCTTTTTCTAAAACCAACTCCCCTTTTATAAAAAGTCCGGAATTTGGCTCTTCTACATCCAGGTCTGCAAGCACAACTTTTTTGTTCATAGCCAGATAAGCTGACAAGTTCGTTGCCAGAGTGGTTTTTCCTGTGCCGCCTTTACCGCTTGCTATGGTGATCTTCACTACCGGTTTCCGAAACCTCTGCCCATTCCTCTGCCGAAACCACGGCCGAAATCACGGCCCTTGCCCGATCTTCGTCCAAAACCTCGTCCCATACCTCTTCCCCGGCCCAAACCGAAAAATCTGCTCTTTTGTATCTCATTTCCCTTTGCTTCAATAGTTTCTAAAGCCGTCTCTATTACTTTCTCCTGCGTTTCATAAACATCGATACCCTCTCTTTGAAGGTGTACCAGAAAGTTTACTTCGGCTTCAAGGTAGGCATAAATATCCACTCCTGCATCAGCTAAAAGCGCTGAGATAATCGGTCCGCTTCCCAGATGCCGTCCTCCGCTTTTATCTTTTTCTACACCGGTTGTTGCGGCCTCTGTTTTAAGCGGATTATCCACCATTTCTCTCTCGCCGGTTTTCGTATCAATAATCAAAAATGAGTTGCAAAAACTGGCATGCCTTGCGATTTTTTCGCCTTCGTTTGTCGGAAATGCTACTTTCATCATAGCTCCTTTGTATTTATTATAATTGATTTTCCATTCAGAAGGGCATCGGCTATTTTTTTCCTTGCCCCTTCGATCGTCCGTGAAAAGGTCGTTCGGGATATTCCCATCTTCTGGGCACACTCCTGCTGATAGAGTCCCTCATAGTCAATTAATCTAATTGCTTCGAATTCATCTTCTTCCAAAACGATCTGCTCCAATGTACTGTTTCGTACACCACAGGGTTTGAAACAGCGATGCTCTGCTGAAAAACCGATATGTCTTTTTAATCGTCTTCTGGGTCTCATTTTTTACCTTTTTATGAACATATGTTCAACCAATAACAACATTCTAACGCACATATGTTCGTTTGTCAACTAAAAGGATAGAGATGCTGTTTTTGCCGCTTTTAAATCTGCTTGAAGACCGGAACTGATTTCAAAATTCAACACGCTTAAAAAGAGTTGGTGTTAAGGCGAACTTTTGAGGTGGAGCCGTAGTTACATCGATTAAAGTTCAATGCAGAA
>JAUWLG010000138.1 GCA_030613795.1 Helicobacteraceae bacterium | reverse complement strand
ACACCACCGGTAAGTGCAAGCGGGATGGTCACAAAGACAGCGGCCGCTTGACGAATGGAGCGGAAGGTAAAAAAGAGGATCATAAAGATGACCGCCAGCGCGATAGGGATGACAACAGCAAGACGCGCCATGGTACGCTGCTGGTTTTTAAACTCCCCGCCAAATTCAAGACGGTAGCCTGCCGGCAGTGTCACATCTGTGTCGATCTGCTCTTGGATCCGGCTTACAAAGGTGTTGAGGTCAGTACCGGTGACATTGGTCTGAATAGAGACAAAACGCTGGGCGTGTTCATGTTTGATCTCGACACTGCCGCCGACACGTTCGATGTGTGCGATGTTGGCAAGGGTGATCCGTACGCCAGAAGGTGTAGTGAGATAGATCTGCTCCAGGGGGAGGTTGTTACGCGAATAATCGCTACGGATAAGGATATCGAACTGTTTCATCCCCTCGTAGATCTTACCGCTCTCTTGGCCCATGATCGCGATGTTGAGGATCTGTGCGGCTTCGTCAAGATGCATGCCGTATTTGGCGATCTGTTTTTTGTCGAAGACGACCTGATGATAAGCAACGCCTTCGTTTTGACGCATGTAGACATCTTCGCTTCCTTCGCTCTTCTCGATCAGTTCAGCGATCTTTTCACCAAGGTCGTTGAGCATTTGGGTCTCTTCGCCAAAGAGCTTGACCACAACATCACCGCGAGCACCAGTCAGCATCTCTGAAGTCCGCATCTCGATAGGTTGGGTGAACCCGAATTCGATGCCTGAGATCTCATCGAGTACATCACGCATCTGTGCTTTGAGCCACTCCGGGTCACTCTCTCGCCACTCGGACTTGGGTGCAAGTACCAAAAAGGTGTCGGTGTCGTTCAGCCCCATAGGGTCAAGTCCGATCTCATCAGAACCGCTTCGCGCGATGATAGAGGTGATCTCAGGGACCTTGGCCATCAGCTGCTGCTGGATCTGCGTGTTAAGTGCAACACCGGCAGGGATGTTGATAGAGGGGTTTGACTCTATGCCGATGACGATATTGCCCTCATCCATGGTCGGCATAAAGGTCTTGCCGATACGATCGAACATGAAAACGGTAAACGGAATAGTCAGGAGTAAAAAGAGATAGATCCATTTCTCATAGGCAAAGGCCTTTGTCAGGGTCGGTATATAGATATTTTGTAAGTTTCTGACCAGCCAAGTCGGCTCCTCCGAAGGGTTCTTAATGAGCCACTCGGCAATGACCGGGATAAGAAAGAGGGCAAAAAAGATAGAGGCACCCAAACTAAAGACGATACTCAGTGCCACAGGAGCGAAGAGCTTGCCTTCGAGTCCTTCGAGCATCAGCAGCGGTGTAAAGATGGTGATGATAATGATGACCCCTGAGATAACAGGCATGCTGACCTCTTTGGCCGCCAGATAGACTAGACGAGCACGACTTTCGTGACGGTACTTGGGATGTGCTAACCAGGCAACGATGTTCTCGACCATGACCACGGCCGAATCAACGATCATTCCGATGGCGATAGCGAGTCCTCCAAGGCTCATCAGGTTGGCACTGATGCCGAAAAACTTCATCATGATAAAGGTGGTAAGGATGGCCATTGGCAAGATCAATGCAACAGTCAGTGCCGAAACAAAGTCACCGAGCATCAGCAGTAAGATAATGATGATCAGGACAACTGCTTCGACAAGAGCTTTTTGTACGGTACTGACGGCTTTACCGACCAGGTCACTTCGGTCATAAAAGATGGAGAGGTGGGTACCCTCCGGCAGACTTTTACCAAGTTCGTCAAGTTTTGCTTTGACGGCAGTCAGGGTCTGTGAGGAGTCAGCACCTTTAAGACCGAGTACCAGTCCTTCAACCGCTTCGCCCTGGCCATCTTTTGTGACATAGCCGTAGCGGGTAATGGCTCCGGTGGAGACCTGGGCAACATCTCTGACATAGATGGTGCTGCTGCCGCGCTGTGCAAGTACCAGGTTCTCAATGGACTCGATGTTGGTAAGTTTACCGATGACACGGACGATAAGCGCTTCATCACCGCGAGCGATCCGTCCTGCACCGTAGTTGGCGTTGTTGCGTTCGAGGACTTGTTGAAGTTCTGAGACAGGGATACCAAAGATAGCGAGTTTGGCAAAGTCGGGTTTGACGATAAAACTTTTGACCTCGCCGCCGAGGGCATTGACATCGGCAACACCGGCAACACTGCGAAGTGCCGGACGGATCACCCAGTCAAGCAGGGTACGTTTCTCCATCAGGTCCATGGTCTCCGACTCGATGGTGAACATCAAGATCTCACCCAGTGGCGTGGTAATAGGTGCGATACCGCCGTCAATACTTTTTGGCAAGCCCTCTTTGATGGCACTGAAACGTTGATAGACACGGTCACGTGCCCAGTACAAGTCAGTTCCCTCTTCGAAGTCGATGGTGATGTCGGCAAGGGCATATTTGGAGATAGAACGCACCATGCTCTGGTTTGGGATCCCTTTCATCTCCAGTTCAATAGGGATGGTGATCTGCTGCTCGACCTCTGCAGGGGTCATTCCCGGTGCCTTGATGATGATCTTTACCTGTGTTGAGGAGACGTCTGGAAAAGCGTCGATCACAAGCTTGCTGTACGATAAGACACCGTAAACAGCGATGGCAAGAGCGAGCAGGATGACGATATAGCGTTGAGAAAGCGTAAAGCGTATGAGTGTATTGATCATTCTTCTGACCCTTCCGCCGCACTTTTAAGTGCCAAGACCGACGATACAGCGATGCGGTCATTTTCAGTTAAAGCTGCTGTGATAAAGTTCTTTCCTTCAAGCTGTGCTAATACAGTGACAGGCAGAGCACGATAACCACCATTTGCAGCAACAAAAATAACATGTCCGTTTTCCATACCGACGACAGCAGAGGAAGGCACTTTCCAAGCAGACTGTTTCTGGTAGAGTGTGACACTCATACTGGCGCCGCCTTGTGCATTACAGCCTTTCTCTTCATGCAGGTCGATACCTCTGGTTTGAGAGACAGGGTCGATCTCCGGGGACATGGCAAAGACAGTAAACACACTCTCCTTAGAGTAGAGTTTGTCGCCCTGTTTAAGCGATGCTGTCAACTGCCATGGCATATCGACCTCAAAATGGCACTCCGTGGTATTGACCAGTTTTGCCAGTGTGTCTCCTTGATGAACAAAGGTGCCCACCTGGATCTCAAGTGTACTGACGGTACTGTCTGCCGGTGCTGATATAGTAAGGCTTGGATAGGCTTTGTGCTGTGATGTGACCTTGTTAAGTTGCGCCTGTGAGAGACCGTAGGCTTTAAGAAGATTCTGTTTGAACGCGGTTGCGGTTTTCAGCTGGTCATGTCTGTTTTTGGCTTCCGTGTAGCGTTTAGAGGCTATAACCCCTTTTTCAGATAAGGGTTTAAGACGCTTGAGCTCTTTTTGGTAAAACTCGAACTCTAACAGTGTGGTGATATAGTCTGATTGAAGATCAAGTAACTTTGGGCTTTTGAGCACAAAGAGCTTTTGCCCTTTTTTGACGGTTGCATAGGGTTTTACATTGATCTCTGAGACAAACCCGTCAACATAGGCGCTGATGGTGAAGCGGTGTGCAGAAGGATAGGTGTAGGAACCTAGGTAGTTGCCCATCGGGACCTTCTCTACCTTTTGCGGTGATGCAAGTGTGACTTTGAGTGAACCGGCTTGGATCAGCTCTTCAGCGCTCAGTGGTAATGTTAATAGTAGGCTCAGTGCGAGAAAAAATTGTTTCATTTTATATCCTTTTGTGGGTCAATGCCCAGTGTTCGATAGAGTTTGGCCTGTGCCAGAAGGGTGTTGGCATGGATGTCAATGCCTTGTAAGAGAAGATCAAAGAGCATAGTTTGACTGTCGATGTAGGCCAGATAGCTCCCTTCGGAACCCATAAAACGCTCCAGTAGCAAGACGCTGGTCTCATACGCTTTGGGTATGAGAATGTCATTCAAGCGGTTGAAGCTCTCTTGACGTATTTGCTGAACGGTTGTATAGGTGCGGATCTGTGACTCAATTTGATTTTTTGAAAAGAGCAGTTGCTCTTGCGCGGCCATTTTTGCCGTTACGGCAGCTTCACGTTCGCTTTTTCGCCTGCTTCCTTGTGTCAGTGGGATCTGCATAAAAACGATGGCACGTGAGAGGTCCATCTCATTGTCGTAGCCTACACCAAGAGTGATCTCCTGCACGGTTGAAGAGCGAAAGTTATGAAGTGTGGAAGCGGTTGTGATTTCACTCTCCAAATATTGATAAAGTAGGGAGTCTGTCTCAAGGTGATCCGTTGTGACAACCTCAAAAGGAAGGTCTTGGCATAAGGGCTCTTCACTTTTGCCTGTATAGAGTTGCAAGGTCTGCAAGGCTTCAAAATAGCGGCTGTTAAGGTCACGTATTCGCAGCTGTAAGGCCTGGACAACAAGCTCGCTTCTCAGCAGGGCGCTTCGGTCGAACTCGCCCCCTTCGACCCCTTCACTGATCAACAAGGTCAGTTCGATATTACGCTCCTTAGCGTCATTTAAAAGCCCCGCTTTTTCATTAAGGGTACAGGCATTTATGTAGTGCTCATAAACGATGTTTTTTAACTGATTGAGCTGAAGGTTCTGTAGTTTCTTCGAAGAGAGTTTAAGAGCATCGACGTAGGTACCGCTGTCGCCGAAAAAAAGCTGCTTTTCGACGGCGACATGGTATTCGAGAGCATCTCGGCTTGTATCTTTTTCTGCAGCATAACCTAATTCACCGCTAAGTTGGAACCCTTCGGACTGGACTTGTGAACTTTCTGTTGCGGCCTTTGAATCGGCTTGTGCATTGAGGGCAGTAACGGCATTAGAGGATTCCACTGCCGCCAGATAGGACTCTAGCGAAAGGGAGCC
>JAUWLG010000234.1 GCA_030613795.1 Helicobacteraceae bacterium | reverse complement strand
GCCTTTGGCTACGACTATGATGAAGAGGTCCAGCAGGTCATCGCGACGCGTGACGGCGGCTACATCTTAGTGGGTACGACCAACAGTGACCACCGAAAACTCCAAGATGTCTATGTTGTCAAGATAGATGCCAACGGCAAGAAGCAGTGGCAGCACCACTATGGCGGCAGATCTGATGAAGAGGGTTTTGGGATCGTAGAAGATGATGATGGTTACGTTATTGTCGGTTCTACTGAGAGTACGAAGGATAGAACAAGTGATGTTTATCTGCTTAAAATCGACAAAAACGGCGCTGTTTTCTGGACAAAAACGTATGGAGGATTTGGAAACGACGCAGGCCAAGCCATCGTTAAAGCCGAAGACGGCTTCGTCATCACCGGCTACAGCCAAGGGCCTATAAGCCGCGGTAAAGACCTCTACCTGTTAAAAGTAGATAAAAACGGGAATTTGAATTAGTAGGATACTACTTTTTATGGAAGGCTTTTTTGGTATCGGACCAGGCCTTTTTTGAACCAGCTTTGATCTCTTTCCAGGCACTTTTAGAAGCGGGTTTTACCTCTTTAGCCACTTTTTTACTTTCTTTTTTAGTGGTGTGAAAGACATCTGTAAAGACGTTTGCTTGTAGTGAAAGTGTTGCTGACAAGCTGAAAAGTAGAGAGAATAGTAGTGCTTTTTTCATGGTGTTGCCTTATGTCTGTTAAAAATATCTGTTTAAAACTATATCGTAATGTGAGTAGGATAAATATTATGATGGTGGACGGCTAGGGATTCGAACCCTAGATAGGTTGCCCTATACCCGCGTTCCAGGCGAGCGCCTTCGGCCACTCGGCCAGCCGTCCATGTTTGAAGAGTGAGAGTATAGTTGACACTTCGTTATAGAGGGCTTAATAACAGGCTGATGAGGTAGATAGACGCCAGACCAACTAAGATAAGAAGATCGGTCTTGCTTCTGATACTGAGGGCTTTTTTGACATCGTCTCTAGTGATGCTCTCCTTGCCCTTGCCAAAGAAAGGTTTCTCTTTGCGATCTCCAAAATAATAGGTGTCACCGCCGAGTTTAACGTTAAGTGAGAGTGCCATGGCAGTGATAGGGTGGCCGGCGTTTGGGCTCTCGTGCTGGCTGCCGTTTTTGTAGAAACTAAAGAGCGGTTTTGTCTGGCTGATAGCCATAATGAGCAGAGCAGTCAGGCGTGATGGAATGTAGTTGAGCAGATCATCGAGCTTGGCAGCGGTTTTTCCGAAGTTCTCAAAGCGCGGTGTACGGTAGCCGACCATCGAGTCGAGGGTGTTGACGGCTTTGTAGAGGATGATCCCCTCCAGTCCGAAAAGAAGCAGGTAAAAGAGCGGTGCGATGACCCCGTCGCTGAGGTTTTCGGCGTAGGTCTCGATGGCGGCTTTGTTGACCTCGCTTTCAGTGATCTCTTTGGTGTCTCTGCTCACCAGCATCTTGAGTTTCTCTTTTGGATCTTCACTGGTAATGACGGTGAGAACACTGTCGTAAAGCATACGATGGGCTAAAAACATCGAGGCGATCAGAGCGCTGAAGAGGTAGTGCAGCGGTGTCGGTAAAAGAGCAAGCAGTGTCGTGAGGGTAAAGGTGAGCGCGGCAACTGTGCCGAGTGTGAAGAGAACTAAAAAAAGACCGCGCAAAACACTGTCTTGATAGAACTTCTGTTAAAACCAGCTGATGATCTGCCCGATGATTATAATGGGGTGTCTGATAAAGGTGAATTCGCCAAAGAGCCTGTCAATGAGATAGGCTAAAAAAGCGACTGAGAGGTTACTCATACAGTACATCTATGATGGTGTCAAGGTCGAGGTTGGTGTCGACATGGTGCGCAAAATCGGCAATACCTTCTGCCTTGTAGACATTGAAGTCGTAGCCTTGATAGTTTGGGTTGATCGTTTTAAAGAGTTTCTCTCTAAAGAGGTTACTGTCCAGAAGGCCATGGACAAAGGTGCCGTAGAGTCGGCCTTCTTGTTGGCTTAGCAGATCTACCTGACCGTTGTGGATCTCATATCCTTTGACCGGGCAGTCAAAAAGGGTGTAGTCCGCTTTTTTGACCGTTTTATCTTGCGTAAAATGGATACTTCCTCTGAATCGCTCAAATCCTTTGACTTCTGTACTTGCATCTTCTTCGATACCGAGCGGATCGCAGAGGGATTCGAACATCATCTCATAACCGCCGCAGATCGCTAAGACAAAGCGTGATTCGTCTTGCAAAGCGGCTTCGAACCCTTGCTCTCTTAACCATGTAAGGTCTTGGATGGTACGTTTGGTGCCGGGAATGATGATGAGGTCGCAAGAGGCAAGCGCTGAAGGATCTTGGATGAAGTGAAGATCGATCTCATTGTCGGCAATGAGGGGTTCAAAGTCGGTAAAATTACTGATATGCGGCAGTCTGATCACCCCGACTTTGATGATGGCAGCTCTGGTGTCTTGAGTGTAGTTCATGATGGATTGGGCATCTTCAAATCCCAGGTTGAAAGGGCGGTAGGGGATGACACCCAGCACCTTGATCTTGAACTGCTCTTCGATGATCTTAACGCCTTCATCAAAGAGGCTCATGTCCCCTCGAAATTTGTTGACGATCACCCCGATAACATTGGCTTTTAACTGTTCAGGCAAGAGGTTATAGACACCCCAGATAGAAGCAAAGACCCCGCCGCGCTCTATGTCGGCGACAAGAACGATCTTGGTGTTGAACTCGGTGGCGATGTAGATGTTGGAGAGGTCTTTTTCCATGAGGTTCAGCTCAACCGGCGAACCGGCACCTTCGGCAACAATGCACTCATATTGGCTGCTGAGTCGCTCGAAAGCCTCTTTGGCAACAGGTTTGAGGGTATCGATGTCGGCGTAGTACTCATGAACATTTTTATGGCCGACACTTTGGCCGTTGACGATTAGCGAAGTGCTCCCCTTCTGTCCTGACTTGAGCAGAACAGGGTTCATGTCCGGCGTGGTTCGAAGCGCTATGGCTTCGGCTGCAAAGTGTTGCGGTTGGGCGATCTCGCCCCCTTCATCACAGACTTGGGCATTGTTGGAGACATTTTGTGCTTTATAGGGGGCAACACTGATGCCGCGATGGTGAAGCAGGTAGGTGATGGCAAAGGCGAGGGTGGACTTGCCGGCATCGGAGCTGGTGCCAAAGATACTAAGTGAGTGCATGGAGGGCCTTTTGCAGTTGATGAAGTGCTTTTTTGTCTTTAACGGCAAACCTGAGATAGCGATGATCGAGACCGTCAAAGTTGGCACAGGCGCGCACCAGGATCTTCTCTTTCAAAAGGGCTTTATAGATCTTTGGCGCTTTTGATGAACGGGTCAAGATAAAGTTGGCCTCGCTTCT
>JAUWLG010000190.1 GCA_030613795.1 Helicobacteraceae bacterium | reverse complement strand
TCCTTTGTAAACACTATTTTAGAATTTTGATCATCATTTAAAATAAAGGCATCGAGATCAATATCATTTTTTATCAACCCAATCTTTTTATATGTGTCATAGACTTGCTGCATCTTTTTACTGCAGATAGTTCCAATCTTTTCGGTTTTATAATAGGCTAACTTTTTAAGTGCATGTGCCTCATAAGTAAGGGCATCACGTGTTTTAGCTTGGCTATTGTATTTATCAAGGATTAGTCCGACCGTTTCACCGATGTGTGAAAAAGCGTATTCCCACCCTTTTAGGGACGCCTTTTTAAAGGCGGCAGCTCTTTGCGGGTGCATTTTAACCTCATCTTCACTGCTAAAGAGAAAATCACTGTAAAAACTAAAACCATAATCTTTTGGGTGGAACAACCTGTATTTGACACCCATTTTATCTAGCTGGTAGGTTTCGTTTGTATTGTAGACAACAATACCATCCGCATGATCCTCTATGAGGCTTTTTTTGATATCTGATGCTAAATGAATGTGTTCTGGAGCGTCCACTGTGATGTTCTTTTCATTTAACAAACCGCGAATGCTCACGGAGTCTATCATAGCTCCTGAAGCATCAATGTGTTTTCCTGAGAAATCTTCAATTGTTTGGATATCTGGACGCTCTTTTGTCACGATAACAACAGGAGAGGCTTGAAGAATTGCTGCGAGAAGAACAACTTTTTTTCCATTCGCTTTATCGACAATCAGCGACGTACTTCCTGTTGCATAGTGTGATTTTTGCTCTATAACACTCTCTACAATATCTTGCGAAAAATCTACCTCTCTGATCTCAACATCAAGCCCCACTTCTTCATAAAAGCCTTTTTCCTTGGCAATATAATAACCCGCAAATTGAAACTGATGATACCAATGAAGCTGCAATGTCACTTTTTCAAGTTCTTGTGCCGAGAAAAGGTGGCTGATCAGCAGAGCCATTACTATAATATATCTCATGCTTGCTCCTTAAAGGCTATCGTGAACCGAGTGCCATCCATAAAAACAACGATACCTGTAAGAGCCGTTTTGATCTTATGCGTTTTAAACCTATCTTTATACATGATTTATCAGATCCTTTTACTCTCTATACTCTGTTTCACTGTTTTTCAAGGTCAGCTACCAAAAAACTTCTTATTACGCTTAGCAGCTTATCCGGTTCGACCGGCTTGCTGATATAATCATCCATACCCGCTTGCAAGAAACGCTCCCTGTCACCCTTGAGAGCATTAGCGGTCAATGAGATGATCGGTGTATGATTTTGATCTCTCTCTTTCTCGATCTGCAGAATTGCTTTGGTCGCACCTACACCCCCAAGTTCCGGCATGTTTTCATCCATCAAAATCAGGTCGTATGTTCCATTTTTAAACTTTTCAATCGCCTCTATACCGTTGTTCGCTGTCTCATACGTTATTCCGGCATTACCGAGAATGATACCGACAAACATCCGGTTGGCCTCATAATCTTCCACAAGCAGTACATGACCTCTTAGAGGGGCATCTTCTGCACGAAGCAACGCCAACTCTTCTTGAGCCTCTTCTGCGATCGGCATAACAATAGAGAGTTTGAATGCACTGCCTTTACCTTCTTCACTTTGAAGTGTAAGTTCACCACCAAGCATTGTTGCCAACTCGCGGCTAATGGCTAAACCAAGACCCGTTCCCCCATACTCTCTTGATGTTCCTTCCACCTGATAAAAAGAGTTAAAGACAAGCTTCTGTTTCTCTTTAGAGATCCCGACACCATAATCTTTGACACGTATGTTCAATCTACCTTGCGCATACCAGATAACACATTTTACGCGAGAGCCTTTAGGCGTGAACTTTATGGCATTGGAGAGAAGGTTAGAGAAGATCTGTTTAATTCTAAGCACATCACTGTAAAGAGTTTTTGGGATAGTATGGCTGTACTGGATCTTTAAAACAACACCTTTTTCCGCTGCTTTGACCTGAAAGAGCTCTGCCACTGTGATCAGATCTTCATACGGGTCAAAATTAGCTGCTTCGATCTCTAGCATTCCATTCTCTATTTTACTGACATCTAAAATGTCACTGATGATCTGTAAAAGCGAATCGGAAGAGTTTTTGACCACTTGGAGGTATTTTAACTTTTCCGGATCCGTCTCGTTTTCATTCAAAAGAGAGATAAAACCTGTGATCGCATTGAGCGGCGTACGGATCTCATGAGACATATTGGCCAAAAATAGACTTTTTTGCTCAGACGCATTTTTTGCGATCTCAGTAGATTTACGTAATGCAAGATTCATCTCTTTCATTTTTGTATGATAATGCTTTAGCTTTTTTTGATTTACAACACTCTGGATAGTACGGGAGAGAACTGTCTGAAACATACTGATCTCTATCGGTTTGAGAATAAAGTTCGATATTCCCATATTGATCAGTTTTAGAAGGTACTCTGATTCATTATGGGCGGACATGACAATGACATTTGCTCTTGAGTGCAGTTTAAATATCCATTCGATCATCTCTATACCGTTCATCTTCGGCATATTAATATCCGTTATGACAATATCATAGAACCTGTTGTGCACTTCATAAAATTCTTTGTACTTCTGGAGACCTTCTTCTCCATTAACTGCTATGTCAATATTGTCAAAATATTCCTCTAACAAGTCACACGTACTTTCACGAACCATTTCACTGTCTTCAACATACAGAATTGTCAGCTCTTCACCTAGCTCTAAGAACGTTTGAAGTTTTCTACTCATTTTCTACTCTCATTTTTTACTCTCATTTTATAAACAATTAGTATATATATATAATCTGTTAGACACCTTATCCTATACGATGAACTCTATTATCCAATAAGCTCCCCAATTTTTTCTATAAGCTGTGCAGGTTCAAGCGGTTTGGCAAGATAGTCATCCATTCCAGCATCAAGAAAGAGTTGTCGATCGCCGACAAGTGCATTGGCAGTCAAAGCGATTATCGGAGTATGTTCAAGCCCTTTATCCTTCTCGATCTGTAATATCTCTTTTGTCGCACCGATACCGTTTAGTTTAGGCATGTTCTCATCCATCAAGATCAGCTTGTATTTTTCAGTTTTAAACTTTTCAATTGCCTCAATACCGTTGTTGGCGATATCATACGTCAGTCCCGCATTCCTTAATATAATACCTATAAACATCTGGTTGGCTTCGTTATCTTCAACAAGTAAAGTATGGCCTGTCAGCTCTATACTTTTCTCTACACTTACCTCGTTTGCTTCGTCCTTCTCTTTACTTAATGCAAATGGTGCAGAGAAGAAGAACTCACTGCCAACCCCCTCTTTACTCACAACGCTCAAATCACCATCAAGTAATTTAGCCAGCTTGACACTAATTGTAAGTCCGAGCCCTGTTCCCCCGTATTTTCTTACTGTCGAACCGTCAGCTTGTGTAAAAGAGTCAAAGATCATTTTCTGCTTCTCTGCAGGTATTCCAATTCCGTTATCTTTGACATTCAAACAGAGACGACCGTCTTCATATCGGAACATACATACCACCTCACCGCTGTTATCGGTAAACTTGATAGCATTAGACAATAAATTGGAAAGGATCTGTTTCAATCGTAACACATCTCCGTAAAGGGTCGATGGCAAAGTATCACAACCCTCAATGTAGAGTCTGATATCTTTTTCAGCTGCTTTAAGTTTAAAGAGTTCACTTGTACCTGACAACTCTTTTTCCGGGTCAAAATCTAACTCTTCAATAATCAGTTTTCCACTCTCTATCTTACTGAAGTCTAAAATATCGTTAATGATCTGCAAGAGCGTTTCAGAAGAGCTATTGACGATCCCAAGGTAGTCTAATTTCTCCGGATCCGTCTCATTGTCTTTGAGCAGACCTATAAAACCATTGATCGCATTAAGCGGCGTGCGGATCTCATGCGACATGTTGGCCAAGAATTCACTCTTCGAACGCGAAGCCTGTTCGGCATCTGCTTTTGCTTCCATCATCT
>JAUWLG010000050.1 GCA_030613795.1 Helicobacteraceae bacterium | reverse complement strand
TCTAAACAGCGTATGTCACCACTCAAAGCGATCTTTCCTTGTGTGATGTTTTGCTCTTTCAGATACAGTACAACCTTATCAACACCAAAACCTTTACCCATACCACCTAGGTCAATTACAGTGCCTTTGTCTAACCATGCCATATCTCTGTCAAAATGCAGCCCTTTAAAGTTGATCTTGGCCTTTTGTAACTCCTCCCGACTTACAAGACGCGTTTCTTCACCAAAACGGTACAGCTCTTTGGTTATAGAGCCTACAGTAATGTCAAAATAGCCGTCACTCTCATCGTAATATCGTTTAGAGAGCAGGAGCGCTTCATAGCTATAGGGAGAGATATGAGTAGAACGATTATGATTGAGTTTGTATATATCCGCTTTAGGATCATAGCTTGAGAGCGAAGCTTCCACATCTTTTAAGATCTCAAAACTTTTTTGCTGCTCTTTATTCTTCTCTTTTGGCAGTGATATAGTTGCGAAGGTACCCATCAACATCTGCGTACGCTCAATCATCTCTGTAGAGTATAGTGATGATGCCAATAGTAAGAGTAAAAGAACTTTCATCGATCAGATCAGTTCAAGCAGTTCTCTAGGATGTCCAATAACATGATCACCGTGACCTTGCGGGCTGAAACCCCAGGTTGCAAAGACAGAGGTCACACCTGCGCGAAAAGCGGACTCCATATCTTTGGAGTTGTCACCCACCATAAATGCACTGTCTATAGTTGAATCAAAAAGTGTATGTTCGAGTGTGACTTGCAACATTTCAGGGTCAGGCTTAGGCAGTACCACCATATCTGCACCGACAATGCGTTCAAAATATTTTGCTATACCGACATGCTCAAGTATGCGGTTGGCGAACGGGCTGGGTGCGTTAGTGGCTACGCCCATTTTAATGCCACTCTTATGCAATGAGACGATAAGCTCTTCGACACCATCATAAAGTCTAGCTGACTCTGTACACTGCTTATGGTAATGTGCTTCAAAGATAATACGATCACGGTCTTCATAGTTTTCAGTGTTATAAAAGAGTTTGGCCAGATTTCGCTGATCGCGGTTGATCGCTTCAACAACAAAATCGCTATTCAACGGCTCCAGCTCATGGTTTATGTTACGAACATGGTTGATCGAAGTGGTAATGTCATGCTGTGAATCGATCAGTGTTCCATCCATATCAAAAATTACTACGATCATGATTTCACCTTAGGTGCCTTTTATTAGTCTAATATATAATCACTCATATTTTAGCAGTTCTAAGGCAATAGATGCGAAGAGGAAGGTTTTGCTTTATATAGTACAGCCGGAAGGGCATGGGATGGATTTTAAAATAGCTATAAAGCTATTTCATCTTTTGATAGATCTCGATCAGTGCGTCTACAAACTTATCGCTGTCGTTCACACACCTACAGACACGATACTCATTAAAGCCCATCTCTTCAGCGATCTCTCTGTATTCGATCTCAAGTTCAAAGTCGGTCTCTGAGTTGTCAATGGTAAAGGCGATCGGATAGATCACGACACCACGGTTGCGTACCTTGCCAAGTGACTCTTCCAAAGAGGGTTCAAGCCACTTCATCGGACCGACTTTGGACTGATAGGCCAAATGCACTTGATGAAACTTCATCTCATGTTCTTGAAGCTTCGTTTTCAAAAGTTCAACATGGCGTTCGACATGACGCTGATACGGGTCACCCGCATCTACGATCTTCTGCGGCAGACCGTGGGCTGAAAATATGATGTCAAAATCGTTATAGTCGCTATCCGTCATCTTCTCTTTAATGCGTTCGATAACCGCTTCATTATAGGTGTTATTCTCGTAATAGTGTTTGACTTCAACCAAAATAGCATCCATACCGCTATCATGAAACGCCTCTTCAAAATCTTCAAGAGAGGACTTTGTCGTTGTCGTTGAGAACTGCGGATAGAGAGGTATAAGATAGACCTTCTCTACGTTTTTAGTTTTCAGACGTTCAATGACCTCTGGAGCGAACGGCGGTGTGTAACGCATGACAAAATCAACAATAACATTCTCGTCGTCAAGCTTCTCTTTCAAGGCTGCAATGAGGTTTTTAGTGTGGTCAACGATCGGTGACTTCCCACCGAGTTGACGGTAGATCTCCTGTGAAGACTCTGCACGGGTAAAGGTGATCATCCCCCCAACAAACTTACGCATCAGGTTACTTTTCATGGTCAAGATATTGGGATCGTTAAACATGTTTTTTAAGAACATCTCAACCTCTTGGAGATTGTTTGGCCCGCCCATATTGAGTAAAACAATAGCTTCTTTCACGACTTCAACACCTTTGTGATCTCTTCAGTAACTTCTTCACTAAAGAGTAATTGTGCGTGATTATAGCCTTCAAACTCTTTATAGTCAACCAACATGCTCTCTTTCGCTTTAGCCTTCAGCTTTCGCGGCTGAGCAATAGGCACAAAGCCATCATCTTTAGTCACATACATATAAAATGGCACCTGCACTTTGTCGATCTCATTGATCGTTTCAAAGCGGTGTTTTATAAAGACTCTTGGTACCGGTCTTAATTTTGACTTTGAGAGCGCCTGCACCGACTCAAAGGCTGCCACCAAAATAAGCTCTTTAGGCGTTCGTCTCACTGACGTGTGAACGGCTATGTTTGATCCTAAACTGTAACCGAGGAGAGTCGGTACTTCGTAATGCTCCGTGACATAGTCATAGATCTTCAAAGCGTCCCCATGATAGGCCTCTTCACTCGGTTTGCCGCCGCTTGTACCATAAGCACGGTAGTTAAATGCGATAATACGCACATCAGGATAATGCAGAGAAAACTTCCCTATCAAGGTCACACTGTCCTGTTCCCGTCCGCCAAAGTAAAGCATTGTCGTTGTCACTTTCTTTTCGGGCTCATACAGAACACCTTCAAGGAAAACACCTTTTTCAACCTGCAGCTCTAATGGTCGGTATAGGTCTGGAAACTCGGCAAACAGTCGTCGTCGATTGTAATGTTGTGGTGCAAAGATGATCTTATGCTGCAGAAGATAGACAAGTATAGATGGAATGACAAACAGAAGTATAAGACCAACTATAATTAATTCAGTGACCATCACAATCTCCAATAATATATAGCCCAAAAAGAATTTCCGTCACTCCTGCGAAGGTGAAGACCGTTAACGACAGCCAATTTCTTGGCTGTCTTAGGTCTGGAACCAAAGTCGATATGCGAAGCATCGACGACGGAGTCCCCGAACAATATAAACTACAAAATAATTCAAACTTGTGGATTCCTGCCTTCGCAGGAATGACAGTAAAAACTGACAATATAATACTGCCTAGTATTAATATCACCCTATTCTCTTTGCCCAGCGTCTAAAAAAACGTGTTGGTGTAAGTTCTGTATCTAGCTCTGTTTTATCAGTTATATATTCCGTGAGCTGTTTTGCCAGGTATGGGGCCAATACAAAGCCATATCCCCCCGTACCATTGATCATATAGAGCTCCGGAAAATGGGTAAAGCTATCGTCACTCATCTTCTTTAACTTTGAGGGTTTAAAGGTTTCATCCATCGTCTTGTCTGCATCAACAACTCTTCCAATTATAGGCAGGTAATCATTACTTCCTGAACGCAGACCGACATAGTCTTTCAGGACTTCAACATTCTCTAGCTTAACACTTTTAAGCGCCTTCTCCAGCAGCTCTTTTCTGCCATCTTCGACATCATACTTTTCGTCACCAAAGGGATTATAGTGGAGGTTATGTGTTGCACCTATCGCCAGTGTCCCATCCTCTGATGAGGGAGAGATAGAGAGATGATGGTGAATACTGTATGGTACTTTAGTCGTGGTCTTCACATCAATGCGGTGTCCCCAGACACGACGCAGCTCTAAGTAGGGCATCTCTACAACAAGATCATACGAACCTGTTGCCAAGATGATGCATTTTGCACTGATATCACCTATCTGCCACACACCATCATCGTAATGTAATGACTTCACCTTCTCTTTGCTAAAGTCAATCCCCTCGGCCAAAGCCTCGCACATCGCCTTAGCATTCACAACACCCCCCTCTTCCAACACCAGTGAAGCAGACTCTTTGGCATACGGCGTCAAAATGGGTTCAGCTTCACTACTGTCTTCAGAAAAAGAGAGTGTCGTTGTCTCTTTAAACGCATTTAGACGGACTTCATTTTCGTCTGAATTGGCGATCTGTAAAAGTTTGGCTTTTTGAATATACGTAGGAAAGTTTGTACTATAGAAGTCAAGTGAAAAAAGGTACGCCTCTTCAAGCAGCTCTTTAAGTCGTCCGCCTTTGGTAAACTTGGGTGAGATAAATGCCCCTGCTGCACCAGAACCGCCTGAGGCTATTGCCTCCTGGTCGATAATGACAACATTTTGGTTGGCCTTGGAGAGGAAGTAGGCACAGCTGCAACCATTGATACCGGCACCGATGATCGCAGTGTCGTAAATGATCATAGTGAAGAGGAAAGAGGAAAGAGAAAAGGAATAAAAAAAGAGAGGTTTTTTTGCTCTCTAATTACCGAAATCTCTTCACTCTTCACTCTTTCCCCTTTACCCGATCAAACAAAGTTAGATCGATATCTCTTTAATATCGGCAATATCAAAGATCGCTTTATAGATCGTACCTACTAAGGCTTTACGATTGTTTTTAACCACTTCGTCGTCTGCATTGACCATCACTTTTTCGAAAAAGATGTCAAGTTGCGGTTTCAGGCTAAACAGTGCATCAAGTTGTTCTGTATAGTCTGCATACTCTTTTTCATTGACTGCAGTAAAAGCGTTAAAGAGAGCGCTCTCAGCATCGCCTTCAAACAACGCGGCGTCAACACCTTGGAGATTATCAAGGTCAACATCCTTAGTGATGTTCGCCACACGTTTAAAGGTCGAGAAGATCGTTGGAAACTCATCACTCTCTGAGATCGTTGCTACTGCTTCGATCTTTGCATCAATAGCACGCAGTTCACGCTCACCCGTTGACAGTACGGCATTGACGATCGAAGGGTTTACTTTGTAGAACTGGTTCACACGCTCTAAGAAGAAAGCTTCGAGTTTTTCAAAATCGATCTCAGCATACTTCTTGCTAAGGCTCTGAAGTACGGCATTGATGTCAAAAGAGAGGTCGTGCTCTTTCGTGATGCGGATAAGGCCGTTGACCGCACGGCGCAGTGCAAATGGGTCACGAGAACCTGTCGGGATCTGGTTGATGCTGAAAAGACCAAGCAGTGTGTCAAGTTTAATAGACATCGCGACAATAGCACTCAGTTTGGTTGACGGCACATCAGACTCTTCACCATCCGGAAGGTACTGCTCTTTGATAGCAAGTGCTACTTCATCCTCTTCACCCAGTGCATTTGCGTAGTAGTAACCCATGAGGCCTTGAAGCTCTGTAAACTCATAGACCATCTCACTCATCAAGTCCGCTTTTGCCAAAGCAACAGAACGTTGAAGCAGCGCCTGGTTAGCCTCTACATGTTTACCGTTCTCTGCACATACCGCATCACTGTAAAGGTCAAACAGATAATCCGCAATGTCATGTTCACGTTCGATCTTATCTGCTAATGTTCCAAGACCCTTCATAAAGACGACCTTTTCAAGTCCATCCGTACTTAGACCGTTACGCAGGTCATTGTCGTAAAAGAAAAGACCATCAGCAAGACGAGGACGGAGTACACGTTCGTTACCTTCAACGACTTTTGAGAAGTCATCTGTCAAAGCGTTACTAACAACTACAAACTTGTTGATCAGCTTGCCATCTTTAAAGACAGGGAAATAACGTTGATGCTCTTTCATTGAGGTGATGATCACTTCCGGAGGCAGACGTAAAAACTCTACATCAAAACTTCCAAGAAGCGGTGTCGGATGCTCAGTAATAGCTACAATTTCTGCAAGCAGCTCTTCATCGATCTCAATATTTAGACCATTTTTAGCTTCAATTGTTTTAAAATCTGCCAAGATAGATGCACGACGCTCATCTTGAAAAAGTGCCACTGACCCTGCTTTTAACTTGTCAAAATAGTCTTTGTTCCCACTGATCTCTTGAGCATCAAAATTCTCCATACGGTGAACAGATGTTGTCTGAGCTGACGCTACGCCAAAAAGTGACATCGGTACGAGTTTCTCAGCCAACAGCACATTGACCCAACGAATAGGACGAATAAAGCTCTCACTGTTAGAACCCCAACGCATTGACTTGCCAAAGTTTAGTGACTTAACCCACTTCTCGATCATCGCAGGAAGAAGCGCCGCACTCTCTTGACCTTCAATACTCTTTTTAAAGTAAAGAACCTCTTTACCGCCCTTCTCTGCTTTAGAGACTTCATCAAGGCTCACACCGCATTTACGGGCAAAACCCTCTGCCGCTTTAGTCGGCTCGCCGTCTTTATAAGCAATAGCGATCGGAGCACCGAAGAACTCCTCTTCACTGTCATCTTGACGCATCTTGAACTCACTGTGCCACAGCACTAAACGGCGTGGTGTATAGTAAAACTCAAATTCAGCCATAAGCGAATTCTCTTCTAGAACATCAGCCCATTTTTTTTCAATATTATTCAGTTCTTTCAAAAGTGGAACAGCTGGAAGCTCTTCAACACCGATTTCAATTAAAAGAGGTTGGATCATTTTGTATACCTTAGCGTATATATTATTGTCGCGATTTTAGCGCTTTGTCGGTTAAAAGAGGCTTTTAGGCTTAATAGTCAACAAATTATCTCGCAAGGGTCTTTCCTTCCAGGTCACCATTTCATGAATTTACGCGAATGTAAAGAGGAAAGAAAGGTGGCGAAGCTCACCTTAACCTAATCTGCCAAACAAGTTAAAGTTTCAGATTTGGTGCAGATTGTGCCAAACATCTGACCGATAGCGCACTGCTGTGCGTGGAGAGTCAGATGTTGGTGCAAGATGCGCTGAAGCTGGAACTTTAATAACGATTATTATTTGTAACTGAGAGTTACTTTAATTAAGACACCATTACTCTTATTTATGTTTCATTAAAACAATTTCTATGTAGAATGCTCGTCATAAATCAAAAAAAACCAAAGGATAACCATGCCAAAGATTAACAAATACGAAAACATCGACAACGTAGAGCGCGAAGCTAAAAAAGATCTTATTGATCGTCACTCACCATTCATCACTGTTGAAGGTGTTGCTAAAAAAGGCGAAATGCTTTCTGTAAACGTTAAAATGGGTAACGAGTATACTCACCCGGATGATTTCGATCACTTCATCGAAAGCATCACTCTTTTCAATGGTGACACTAAACTGGCAATGACTACTTTTGTTCCAGGTACGCTTGGTAATGAGAAGTCTCATGCAGAAGTAACATTCAACATTCGCCCAATGGGTAAAAAACTAAACCTGGTTGCACACGGCTACTGTACTAAACACGGTATCTGGGAATCAACTGCTGTAGTTGTAGAAGTTACTGAGTAATTCAGACCTCTTTCTTTAGGGGCTTGTCCCCTAACCTCTTCGCTTTACCTTCTTAAATTCATAAACAATTTTCCAACACTTGCTATTAAACATGTCAACTTGACTTGAATTTATCAGAAATTAACACACCATTAACTACACTAAGCTATCAATTTTATAGTGCTAAGGGGCTATCACGAAATCCTATCAGAACCTTGTCATGCTTCAAAACCTCTACCGTTTGAAAGCACTCGGATTTAGCTACAGCGACCCTTTTGTGACCAACAGACCCACAGCTGCGCAAGAGCTGCCGGATGACCTGTTTCAACTCCAAGAGATGATCTCCCAATGTCATCTTTGTGACCTTAGCAAGTCTCGTCAACAGCGCAGGAGCGGCGTGGGCAATCCTAATGCTGACCTTATGATCATTGATGCCTATGTCTCGGTCAGTGAAGATGCTTCCAACAGCTATTATGTCGGTAAGTCAGGTGAGTCTC
>JAUWLG010000058.1 GCA_030613795.1 Helicobacteraceae bacterium | reverse complement strand
CGAGTCATCCGGCTCAAAGCTGCGATTCTCATCCCAATATGATTGCCATTTTTTTTCGATCTCTGAAGGGTTATATTGCAAAAAAAATCTCCTGGAGTTATACAAATGTATTGAAAGATAGGTTAAATAGTGAATGTACCTAGACATTCACCTATTAATATATCTATTATTAATACTCTTCTTTGGTTTTTGAACTCTCGATCATAACAAGAGCCATAGAGAAGATGTTTGCGATCAATGCGCCAATTGCCAAAGCGATAGCCCACTCTGTATTGTCCATCAACTCTAAGTAGATAAAGGCAGGAATGAGGTGTAGGTCAGCCACAAGAGAACTCGCAAGAAGCTCTGCTGAAAGCAGGTTACGTACACCGAGTTTCAAGATCGTAGAGACAAGATTCAGACTTGCCGCTACAAAAAGTGCAACGGCAGTGTGTTCATATAAAAACCCTGCCGTTGACGTCAGTGACATCAACGTAAAAAAGACATATACTACTTTTCCCCAATCCATAACTCTCTCCTTTTGTATATACTTTACAGTCTATAGACTATAAAGTTCCTTGCTCAAATTGTGCACGCATCTTCTCTTTTTCCGCATGGCGTTTTGCCTTCTCAGCAAGTTTACCATGATAGCTTTTAATATCAAAACCAAGCCACATCAAAATCGGTGATGCGACAAAGATCGATGAGTAGGTACCGACAACCACACCAACAAGAAGTGTAAATGCAAAGGCGTGGATGATCTCACCGCCAAACATAAAGAGTGTCAAGACCACAAAGAAGGTCGTTAATGAGGTCAGTGTTGTACGTGCCAAGGTCTTAGTGACCGACTGATCGATAACTGCACTAAGAACAGTACTTTTAGTGTTTGAGATACCCTCACGGATACGGTCAAAGACGATGATCGTGTCATTCAGTGAGTATCCGAGTATGGTCAAAAGTGCCGCTAGAACATCAAGGTTGACATCGATCTGCGTCAGTGCAAGTGCACCCATCGCGATCGAAATATCATGTATCAAAGCGATGATCGAAGCAACGGCAAAACGCCACTCAAAACGAAAGGCAACATAGATCAAGATACCAATCATCGCTAAAAGAAGGGACATAACCCCTTTTTCACGAAGTTCGTTTCCAACCTTTGGTCCGACAATGTCCACACGGCGGATCTCGTAATCCCCTGTACCTTTTAGCGCTTCACGTGTCACATCACCGACATCTTTAGAGATATCTTTGGAACTTGTCTTAAGACGGATGATCACCTCATCCGGCGAACCGAATTCCGTAATAGACGCACCTTTGAACATTTCGTTGCTTGAGAGCTGTGTACGCATTGCATCAATAGGCGCCTCTTTGGCGTATTTGACCTGAACGATAGTACCACCGGCAAAGTCAACACCAAAGTTAAGTCCCTTAGTCAGAAGAAGTGCGTAAGAGCTAAGAACAAGAACGATCGAGATGACCATAGCCATCTTCGATTTGCCCATAAAATTAATGGTCTTTGTCTGTTTAAAAAACTCCATTAGCCTAACCTCTTCTTACTGATACCAAACCAGAAGGCCGGATTTTTACTTTTATTGATCTTATTCTCTAACATAGTATAGATACCGTGTGTACCAAGGATCGCCGTTAGCATCGATGCCAAGATACCGATACTGATCGTGATCGCAAAACCTTTGATCGCACCTGTACCGTAAGCATAAAGCACCACTGCCGCGATTAGCGTCGTGATGTTTGCATCCAAGATGGCGCGCATCGCATTGGCGTACCCCTCTTCGATCGCTTTATGAAGCGACTTGCCTTCATAGATGAGTTCACGAATCCGCTCGGAGATAATAACATTGGCATCAACCGCCATACCGACGGTCAGGACGATACCCGCCATACCCGGCAGGGTCAAGGTCGCACCAAAAAGTGCCATCACCGCTAAGATGATAAACAGGTTTGCGATCAAGGCGATGTTAGCAATAACACCCGCCACTTTGTAGTAGACGATCATAAAGATAAAGACTAAGACAAAACCGCCGATAAGTGCGATCATCGAGTTACGAATACTCTCCGCACCCAGACTTGGCCCTACAGAGCGTTTTTCCATCATATAGATCGGTGCTAAAAGAGCGCCAGAACGAAGTGCGATCGAGAGGTCATTTGCTTCATTGACCGTGTAGTTACCGCTGACTTGAACATGACCGCCACCGATACGTTCGTTGATAACCGGCGCTGAATAGACAAGACCGTCTAAGACGATCGCCATACGTTTACCTACATTTTTACCGGTAAAGTCACCAAAGATCTGTGCACCCTCTGAGTTAAGGGCAAAGTTGATAACCGGACGGTTGTTCTGATCGAAGCCAACAGTTGCATTCGTCAGCATGGCGCCATCTAAGATCGGGATCTCTTTAAGCAGGTACTTGACCTCCGGGTTCTCTTTGTCCGGCAGGATTACATCGCCATACTGAGCCGCTTGTGCATCTGTCATGTTATAAACACGCATCGCACGCTCTTCATCAACTGCGATCAGCTCCAACTTTGCTGCACGAGAGATCAGCTCACGAGCACGCTGCTCTTCCTCTTGTGTCTTAATACCGGGAAGTTCTACCAAGATCTTCTCAGCACCCTGACGAGCAACGGTAGGCTCCGCAAGACCAAACTGGTCCAAACGGTTACGAATGGTCTCGATAGCTTGAGAGATAGCCTCTTTTTTAGTCTTTTCGATCGACTCTGGTGTCAATGTCAGTGCATAATTTTCACCATCATGTTTGATCTGCGCACCTTCGATCTCTTTTAACATCAGATCAATTGCCGGAGCATCGTCTGGATCGAGAATAGCAAACTTCACCTCATCATCACTCGCTGAAAGTGTGTCTAACAAGATGTCATTATGGTCGGTAAAGTGTTTAACACTCGCGGCGATCGACTTCATACGTGAGCCGACAGCCTCTTCGGTCTTAACACCAAGAAGCATATGCAGACCACCTTGAAGGTCAAGACCTAAAGTGATCTTGGCACCCTTCTCTGTCTGAAGAAGAGAAGGCATCGAGAAGAAAACGCCAAATACAATGGCAAGAACTAGTATAACTAGACGAAAATTAAGCTTCATCCTCATACTTTCGTGCGATCGCATCTTTAGTGATCTTGACGATTACATCATCATTGATCTTAGCTGTGAAGAAGTTCTCTTCGACTTTATAGATAACAACGATAAGTCCGCCGTTAGTGACGACTTTCTCGCCTTTGCTTAGGTTCTCAAGCATCTCTTTATGCTGTTTAGCTTGCTTCTGTTGCGGGCGAATGATTATGAAGTACATAATCGCGATTAAAAATACAAATGGTAAAAGTTGTCCTAACATGTCCATACGAATAGATCCTTGCGTTAAAAATTTCTGCATTATACAATTTCAGACCTCTATAATAGATGAACTTTTACCCTATCTTGTTATTCAAAAAATTCAAACATATAAAAAGTTGTAGATTTAATGTAGATTGTGGCAAATCTCAGACCGAAAGTGTACTTATGTGCACCGAAAGGCTGTGTTTGGTGCAAGATGCACTGAAGCTACAATTTTTTTGTATAATACGCGAATGAAAATGACAAATATTGATTTTCGTGCCGTAACAGTTGACCTTGTCCAAGGTCTTGGTATTGCACTTCTTTTTTCCTTTTTTATCTATGCTGAGCACTATGATCTGACCAATGATCTGATCAACTCCATCACGGCACTTACCGCCTTTTATTTTCTGCTAAAAGCACCTGCTCGTGTCCTAATGAGTACCGGTGGTTTCGTCGGGCTGCTCTGGTTTTATTGGATCGGTTACAGTTTTGAGTATTATAATGTGGGGTGGATGAGCCCATTCATCACCCTCTTTTTCATTATTCTTTATGCTCTCTTTTTCGGCGTTCTGGCCTTAACGAAGAACCCTCTTTATCGCGCTGTAATGCTTTTTGGATTAAGTTTTGTCGAACCGATGGACTGGAACTGGTTACAGGTGGAGCTTCCTTTTATTAACTCCCTGTTCGGCATCGAGAAATGGCAGTATGCTCTTATATTGTTGGCGCTTTCGCTCTTTATCTATTTATCTTCAAGAGAGGAGCTTAAAAGATTCCGTTTTGGTGCACTTATCTTACTTTTTGCTGCGATTGACTTCACAACACCACAGCTGACAGAATCCAATCTTAAGATCAAACTCTATGCACCAATGCTTTTACAAGAGGAGAAGTGGGTAAAGAAAAACCGTCAGCAGATCATTGCCAATAATTTAAAAGCAGTTACCAGTGCTATCTCTAAGCACTATGACTTGGTTGTTCTACCTGAATCTTCCTTTCCTCTCTTTTTAAACCGATCGCCTCAACTCATTTCCCAGCTTAAATACTACTCCAAAAAGATCGATATTATCACCGGTGCACTCTATGTCGAAAATGACCTTCACTACAATGTCAGTTATCACTTCTCAAAAGGAGAGGTCAAGATCGCCAAAAAAATGGTCCTAGTCCCCTTTGGCGAGTACATACCTCTTCCCGCTTTTATACGTTCATGGGTCAACAACACCTTTTTTGACGGGGCGTCCGATTTTGTTACGGCAGACAAGCCCAGTGATTTCATAGTTAAAGGCACAAAGTTTAGAAATGCTATCTGTTATGAGGCAACGTGTGAAGAGCTCTATGAAGGTGATCCTGCCTACATGATCGCTATCAGCAACAATGGCTGGTTCCACCCCTCTATTGAGCCGACTTTACAGAAATTACTGATGCGTTTTTATGCCAAAAAACACCACAGTATTATCTATCACAGTGCCAACATGGGCGGGACAGGGATTATCAAAGGCAATGATTAATACTTAGTTAGCACAACAGCACAATTCCCTACTGTTTCGCTCAGATTTAAGCAACTTTAACCAACATCAAACTACTATATATACATTATAAAGAGAATAGAGGGCTAAAGCCCTATGCAATAATGGCACCAAATGCCACATTGTAAAACCCTAAGGATACACCTCATGAATATTGCCAATAACATTACTGAACTCATCGGGAATACTCCCCTTGTCAAACTCAACTTTCCTTCCCATGAGACAGGTGCTACCATCTTAGGTAAATGTGAATTTATGAACCCGACCAGTTCTGTCAAAGACCGCATCGGGTTCAACATGATCAAAGATGCTCTGGACAAAGGACTGATCAAGGGAGAGACCCGCATTATCGAGCCTACTAGTGGCAACACCGGAATCGCTCTCGCGTCTATCTGTGCGGCACTTGGTCTTAAACTGACACTAACAATGCCGGAGTCTATGAGTATGGAACGCCGAAACCTGCTTAAAGCACTGGGTGCAGAGCTTGTACTGACCCCGGCCGCAGCAGGTATGAAAGGGGCTATCGACAAGGCTGAAGAGCTAAAAGAGAGCCTTGATGACGCCATTGTCTTACAACAGTTTCAAAACCCGGCCAACCCTGAGGTCCACCGTCTGACTACTGCTAAAGAGATCCTTCGTGACACAGACAAAAAAGTAGATGTCTTTGTTGCAGCAGTAGGGACAGGGGGAACATTGACAGGGACAGGGAGTGTCTTAAAAGAGGAAATTCCTGGAATTAAGATCGTTGCTGTTGAGCCTGAAGACTCGGCTGTCCTCTCTGGAGGAAAACCCGGTCCGCATAAGATCCAGGGAATTGGTGCCGGATTTATACCTGCCATCTTAGACACGGAGATCTATGGTGAAGTAGTCAAGGTCAGTAATGACGACGCCATCGAAACGGCTAAACTGTTAGCGAGGCATGAAGGGCTGTTAGTCGGTATCTCGGCTGGGGCAAATGTTTATGCTGCAATGCAAGTCGCTGCACGTCCTGAGAACCAAGGAAAGACCATTGTCACCATCCTTTGTGACACGGGTGAGCGCTACTTGAGTACTGCACTTTTTAGTGAGTAAACAGCTCCTAGAGACCATTCGCTGTGAGAATGGTCAACCATCTAACCTCTCATACCATCAACAAAGAGTTGACAGAAGCCTAAAACAGTTAGGTTATAGTCTCCATCTTGACCTTGCCTCACTTATCAAAGTCCCAGACAATGCGCTTTATCGATGTCGAATTGTTTATGATGCGACATCAATAAATATCGAATACATTCCTTACCAAAAAAGAGTGGTCCGGACACTTCAAACCATTCAAGCAGACCCTCTTGACTACACTCTAAAATATGCAGACCGAACAGATCTCGATCGGTTATTTGCACAAAAAGGTGATGCCGATGATATTCTCATCGTTCAAAATGGTCTGATCACTGACACCTCTATCGCTAACATCGCTTTTTTTGATGGCACAAAATGGCTAACGCCGAAACACCCTCTGTTAAAAGGGACAACCCGGGCACGTCTGCTTAATGAAAAAAAGATCTTTGAAAGTGACATATATATTGATGATCTTAAAAAATTCACACACTTTGCTCTTCTTAACGCTATGATCGGTTTTGACGAAATCAAAAATGGTATAATTGCACCAATCAAAGGGGTTAATGATGTTGTATGAGATGATCAAAGATGAAAGCTATATGAACTTGATGAATAAACATATTCAAGAGTTACTTCTCTTTTTGTTCGAACAAGAGCAAAACTTTGGCATTCTTTGCAAGATCGAACACCTTAGCTTTGAGCCGGATCTTCCAGACAACATTCGTAGTGATTTTCGCCCAATGACCCTCTTCTTTTTAGCAGGCTATACCTTTGAGAGTGCCCGTCTCGATAACGACACCCTTATCTTCGAAGCGGGCTTTGGCGAAGAGAACATCGGCAGTTTTGTACAGGTACCGCTTCTGAGCATCATGCAGATCATTGTTGATGAGACCCCGATCTTTGTAAACCTTGCTTCACCAAAAGAAGTGGCCAGTAATCAACCGCCGAAAAGAGAAAATGGTGTTGAGAATTCGATGGCTAGTTTCCTCTCTAACCCTGAGAATAAGAAGTTCATTAAAGAGTAGAATCTCTTTGTTCTCTACTTTGGTAGAATCTACATCCACCTTTACCCTTACTTCACAGATTCAACTCTTTTATAATCGCATGTTCCCTCTACTTCAAAACTGTGATAGACCGAACTCGTATAATCAAATTAACCACTCAGACAGCTACAATTATTAGACGGTAGAAGAGTTAGGTTTAGCATATTGGGGCCGAACAAGACCATTAAAAGATGAGTCTGAGAAAAAGTT
>JAUWLG010000206.1 GCA_030613795.1 Helicobacteraceae bacterium | reverse complement strand
AGTATCTTCGTTTTTATACTGTAGCGTATGAATTGAAAAAAGAGAACTTTTCAAATGTGAAACTGTTAGGTCCTTCAGTGATCGATTTTGAATACCACTTTAGTGTCCATGCCCTCTTTAATTTTTTCAAACTCAGATATGATGCCATCTCTGCCCTGCTCTATGTTGATCGACGCGGTGCCCCGGAAAACACCCAGATGGGCTACGACCTCATTAAAAAGATCGACCTTTTGGACACACTTGCTTTTCTTAGTCCAAAAGCGCAACGTAAGCTCTACATCACTGAGACCAACTGGCCCATCTCCAACACCGCGCCTTTCGCACCGACAAGTGAGTATGAGTGTATCGATGAAGAGAGTTATGCCAACTTTATGGTGCGCTACTATCTTTTAGCCTTTGCCTCACAAAAGGCAGAGCGTGTCTATTGGCACCAGCTCATCGCTCCTGGATATGGATTGATAGACAACCGTGAAGGCCTGCACAAACGTTCTGCTTTTGCAGCATTTAAGACCATGCACACACTTCTAAAAAACATGGCACTTCTCTCTTTTGAACAAAAAAATGCAACCTACACCTTAGTCGCTAAAAACAATACACGAACCACTACCGTAAAATGGTCGCTTGATTTACAAACAATCACGTATAATACACCTCAAAACTATGTTGATCGTGATGGCGAAAGTCATTTTGAACAGCGTGTTGACATTGGTCCGTCACCCATCTATATTATCGAAGAGAGTTAATGCAATTTAGAAACATATACACACAGACTTTTTCAGCTTTCCTACTAGGTCTTTTTACGCTCTTTACAAGTCACCTCTTTTTACTGTTTCGCTATCCAAATGATTTTTTGGAACTCACCTTCTTTGAGACACTGATTTCGTTAGCAATGGCTGTTCGTGTGGACACCATTACCTTGTTGACCTTCTCATTTCTGCCAATTTTGCTGCTAAGCCTCCCTTTTACATTTGTCTTAAATAAACAATATCGTATCACCTTGGGCGTCATCATTGGTCTGATCTTCACATCTATAACCATATTTGCCTACGCCAACGCCCTCTATTACGACTTTTCTCACCGTCATCTCTCTAATGAGCTTTTTAACATCTCAAACGACACCACCATCGTCTTCGACATGGCACTGCACTCTTTTCTCCCCTACACCATTGGCGCAACCTTGGCCTTTTTTGGACTTATGTTTCTCTACTATAAGATCTTCATTTCCAAGATCAAAACAGAAAACTTTTCTAAAAAAAACTGGTTCATCTTACTTCTCATCATAATATTGATCTTCCTCGGTATCCGCTCCAAACTCTCCGGTAAGTCTTTTGGGCTTTCCGATGCTTTTGCTATTAACAAAGTAAGCTCTGGAACCCTTGCCTTGAACGGTTTTTTCACCGTTTACCGTACCTTCAACAAAGAAAAAAGTGCCCATAACCTGATGGAGTTAGACGAAGCAATTGCGATCTCTAAAACGATGCTTACAAGCAAAAACACCTCTTTTGTCTCGGACAGATACCCGCTTATGCGTGCCTACAATGAAAAAAATGCGACCAAACACAATGTTGTCATCGTACTGTTAGAGTCATGGGGTGCTGAACATATTGATGGTTTTACGCACTACAAAGAGTTGGACATCACACCATACTTTAAAAAACTCTCTCAAGAGAGTCTGAAGTTCACTAACTTCTATGCCAACGGCTACCGCTCTATCTTTGGTATCACCTCTATCTACACCGGTATCACCCTGCCTGCAGGTTTTGAGTTTTTAGGCAACGGGCTTGAACTTTCGCGTCTAAGCTACCTTGGCACTATCGCTAAAAACAACGGCTACTCTACCATTGCCATGCAAGGTTCTCAGCGTCGCTCTTACCGCGTTGATGCCGTCAGTTACCTTGCCGGTTTCGATCAATATTACGGGGCGCAAGATATGCCTGAAGTCGAAGAGGTTGAAGGCAACCGCAAGGTTATTACAGGTACGTATGATTACAACCTTTTCTCGTTTTACCACCAAAAGCTAAACACGATGAAAGAGCCATTTTTAGGCTTTGCATTTACTTCGACAAATCACAGCGACTTTCATCTTCCACATTCAAAGTTTGAACGTTATCCGCATAACCTTCGAAACTATTACGGCGCATTGAATGCGTATATCTATGTTGATAATGTTATTGAACGATTTATAGAAGGTGTCAAAAAAGAGCCGTGGTTTGACAACACAATATTTATCTTCACCTCTGACCATGGCAGCGGCGATGCGCTAAACCCGATAGGTAGAAAACTTAGAGGCGAGAGCAAAAAACCACTCTCTTCGATAGAACATTTTCGTATTCCGCTGCTTATCTACGCCCCTAAGATCTTTGAACCTAGAGAGTTGGACACACTTGGTTCTCAAGCTGATTTTATGCCGACTATTATCGACCTTTTAGGTTTTAAAGACAGCTTCACTACCATGAGCAACTCACTACTCGACGAAAGCGTCGAAAAACGCTTTGCCTATTTTTACGGCGGTTCCACTATCGGGTTGATCACAGATGAGGGTCACGTGCAATACAACTTTAAAAATGTTGTCGGAGCAAGCGGTACACCTGAAGCACAGGCACGGATCAAAAAAGAGCTCTTCGCTATCGACACGGCCGAAGCGAAACTGCTAGAGCAAAACAGATGGACAAAATAATGCTGCAAAATAGAACCGACATCAAATCAATTCTTATTATCCTGCCCAACTGGCTTGGCGATGCTGTCATGGCTACACCTGCCATTGAAGCACTGTGTGAGTTCTACCCCCATGCACAACTGACATTGGTCGGCTCTTTTGTCTCTATCGAAGCGTTAAAACATCATCCATTTTGTCACAGACACTATATCGATGAGACAAAAAAAGGCGGTTCTCGTCTGCTAAACACCTACAAATTGGCCAAGAAAATCGGCAAACATGACATTGCCATCTCATTTCGCAACCAGCTCCACTCATCACTGCTGCTAAAACTGACCAACTCATCAACCACAATAGCAAGAGATTCATGGCATGCCAAGCTCTTTTTGACACTGCACCCAGAAGCTAAAAAAGGCCATCTGGTCGAGCAGTACATCTCTCTAGTCGAAACACTGACACATGAGGATGTCAAAGTCATCTCCCCTCTGCGTCTTTTTATCGAAACACATAACTATGAGAGAGCAACACTCGGCATCAACCCCGGTGCCACCTACGGTTCAGCAAAACGGTGGTACCCCGAGAAGTTTGCCAAAGTGGCAGCCCACTACGCCGACCGATACGATATCATCATCTTTGGCGGTCCCACTGAGACAGAGATGGCCAAGGCAATAGAAGATGAACTCACTGCACTGGGCATAAAAAACATCACCAACGTCGCAGGAAAAACCACCATCCAAGAGCTCTGCAGCTACATCGGCGGGCTCTCTCTCTTCATCACCAATGACAGTGGCCCAATGCACGTCGCAGCTGCCTATCAAGTCCCCACCGTCAGTATCTTCGGTCCAACACGACATTTAGAGACCTCACAGTGGAAAAACCGCCAAAGCAAGATCGTGCGCCACGACCTAGAGTGCGCACCATGTATGAAACGCGAATGCCCATTGAAACATCATGACTGTATGAAGAAGATCGAAGCGGAAGAAGTGATCGAGGCGATAGAAGAGCTATAGTGTAGTTACGAGTTACGAGTTACGAGTTACGAGTTACGAGTTACGAGTTACGAAAGATGGCGAAGTTCCATCTTAAACACCAACTCGCGGGAATAACAGAGAAAAT
>JAUWLG010000279.1 GCA_030613795.1 Helicobacteraceae bacterium | reverse complement strand
CCCGGTCTGAGCGTGTTCAAAAACTCTACGTCAACCGCAGCTCATCGTTAAGTGACTTAGACAGTGCCCGTACAGCATATGACTCAGCCAAGGCTAATCGCCGTGCGATGCAGACAAGACTCGAGCAGGCCCAACTCGAGCTCAGTTACACCAGACTCAAAGCACCTCTTGACGGCTCCGTCTCAGAGATCCACGTCCGTAAGGGTGAGAACATCTCTGCTGCGACCAATATCGCAACCATCTCCTCAACCAAAAACATCGAAGTGCCTATCTCCGTACCAGGGTCTATGATCGATGCTATCAAAGTAGGCCAACTCACTAAAGTAAGTTTTGATGACATAAAAGAGAAGAGTTTTAATGCCCGCATCACCGAAGTCAGCCACACCTCAAGTATGCGGACTACGACCTTCCCTGTTACCGTGCGTGTTATTAAACCTTCTAAGAAGATCCATCCGGGTATGGCCGCGTCTGTTACCTTCGCCATCGGCAAAGAGAACACAACAAAAAGTTTTATCATTCCAGTACACGCCTTGATGGAAGATGAAGAAGATTTTTACATCTATACGGTTGAGAACATCAAAGACCAAGTCGGTGTCATCAAACGTCACAATGTCTCTCGAGGTTCATTGACCGGAAACGGTATTATCTTGACAGGCGGTGTCCAAGAGGGGATGAAAGTCCTGACAGCAGGTATGAGCCGCGTGCACGAAGACCAGCAAGTTCGAGTTCGGTAGTGAAAAGTCTAACACAGTTAGCGATTGAAAAAAACCGTATTAGTGTCGCCATCATCCTATTTTTCCTGGTTGGAGGTATTCTCTCCTATTTTGAGATGCCTCGGGCAAAAGATCCCTCTTTTGTTATACGTACCGCTGTTGTCATCACCCAGTTCCCCGGGGCAACACCTGAGCGTATCGAGTCCCTCGTCACCATCCCTTTAGAGCGCAAGATCCGCCAGATCGAAGAGATCGATCATATTAAATCCGTCTCAAAAAACGGTGTCTCGACCATTACTGTCTATATCCAGGAACGTTATAAAGAGATGACCCCCATCTGGGATGAGATACGTAAAAAAATAGACCAGGTACCTCTACCGAAAGAGGCGGTCAAACCCTATTTAAACGATAGTTACAGCGAGGTGTTCGGTACCTTAGTCACACTGGTTGGAGAAGGGTACAGTTACGCAGAACTTGAGCAGATCGCCAATGAGGTCAAAGAAGAGCTTCTCAATGTCAAGTCAATAGGACAGATAGACATCTTGGGTCTGCAAAAAGAGTATATCTATGTTGAATTTTCTAACGCCAAACTCGCCGAAGTGGGTATCTCACCTGACGAACTTGGCGAGATTATCCGTAAACGCAACATCATCACCCCCGGTGGTTCTGTTACCATCGGGCCTCAGCGGTTAATTCTTGAACCTACAGGAAACCTCAACTCCCTGGAAGAGTTAGGAAAGACCATTGTCCCTATTCAAGGTAAAGAGAGTGTTCTCTTCCTCGAAGATATCGTTACCATCCGCTCAGGATACTCCGAACCTGCCGATCCGCTTACCCGCTCGAATGGAGAGCAATCGTTAGTACTTGCCATCTCTTTGAGTGAAGGCAGCAACATTATTGAGCTTGGCAAGGCTGTCAAAGATAAGCTCGCTTATCTTGAGACCGAATATCCTATCGGTGTTGAGTTTAAACTCGCTTTTGATGAACCCAAACTGGTCGAGACCATTATCAGCAACTTTATGGTCTCGCTTATTATGTCGATCATTATCGTTATCGGCGTGATGTTCCTCACCTTAGGTTGGCGTACCGGTCTCATTGTTGCAACCTTGATTCCATCTGCTATTGCAACCTCATTTTTCTTTATGTGGCAATTAGACATCGGTCTCAACCAGGTCTCGCTTGCAGCCCTTATCATCTCGCTGGGTCTGCTGGTTGATAATGCCATTGTTATCAGTGAGTCGGTATTGGTCAAGATGGATGAGGGGCTCTCACCGCTGGATGCCTCCATCGGTGCCGTTAACGAACTTAAAGTCTCACTCCTTACCTCTTCATTGACCACTTCAGCAGCATTTCTGCCGATCTATCTTGCAGAGTCAACCGCGAGTGAGTACACCAGCGCACTTTTCGAAGTTGTTACCATTACCTTGGTCAGTTCATGGATCCTCTCTTTGACACTAACACCAATGATGACCTACCTCTTTTTACAGCGCGGTGCCGAGCCGAAGTTTACCTACAACAACCCCTTGTGTAATAGTTTTAAAGGCCTGTTAACCCTCTCGTTAAAATATCGCATACCCTCTGTGACTGCTATATCAGGTATTTTTCTGCTCTCATTAATGCTCTTTGGCACCATTCCAAAAACTTTCTTTCCACCATCTGACCAGCCCTCTATGCTGGTTCGTATCTCTCTGCCACTGGGCACAGATATTCAAGAGACACTTAAAACCGTCAAGGAGATGGAACTCTATCTTGATAAAAAGAGACCTGAGTTTATTGAGAGTTACACCTCGTTTATAGGCGATGGGACACCACGTTTTTGGATCAACAACAGTCCACGCGGTAATGCCCCTGAGTATGCTGAGATCTTGATCAATGCCAGCTCACAAGAGACGTTTGAACAGCTACAGACCCAGATTGAAGAGTTTGCCTTCAACCACTTCTCCAGCGCTGATGTGACCGTCAAAAAACTGGACAACGGTCCTCCGGTCAGTACCCCTGTTCAGATCCGTATCAGCGGCAGTGATATGAGTACTCTACAGACCAGAGCAAATGCACTTAAGGTCGAGATCTCCAACATCTACGGTACCAAGTCCATCCGTGATGACTGGGATAAATGGGCAGAAAAA
>JAUWLG010000198.1 GCA_030613795.1 Helicobacteraceae bacterium | reverse complement strand
ATGGTTAATATTGAAATACCAAATATCTAGTTAAAATCAGGCAAGTAGGCTACGACAACAAGTATATGAAAACGCTAAATAAAAATACAGAAAGTGTTTCAACTGCCTTGGCGAAAAAACTTGGCACTACGGACGCAGACAACAAAGCGTCGAAGCGAAATAATTACCCCTGTTGCGCAACTATTTCTTGCCTAAAACGTTACCCGCCCATCATACTCATATCAAAATCAGGTTTTCTTTTACATGTCTCACCGTAGTTTTTATAGGCTAAGACAAGATTGATCTCCAAGAGAACCATTGAGACAAAAAGTGCAACTGCTCCCATTTTCATCATAACAGGTATCCAAAAAGCTGATGCAAAAAACGCGAGTGTCACAACAAACAAAACGAACTGTGCCAGTGCCATCTTTTTATGCACCATCTCACCCATACTGGGGATGCTCATGTAGCCCATGCCGTTAAGATGAAACCAGACGAGAAAAGGGATGATCTTGTAGAGCATACCACTCATCACACTCATCAAAAAACCGCCACCGATGATCACACCGACAAAAGACAAAACATCTTCTTCTATAAATCCGGAACTTAACCAGACAAGAGAGCCCAAAATTGCCATCACCCCACTTAGACGCCAATAGTAGACGGTAATGTCAGCGATGGGACGTTTACGTTGGTTCATCTTTTCAATGACAAGATATCCAAAGAGAGCAAAAAGAGTTACAAGGATGACTTTAGCAATCCACGCAAGATCGTCAGCTACAAAACTGAGCAGTGCCCAAAGCACAAGAGAAGCGACAACAGCTAAAACAAGATACTTTTGGGATTTCTCATGAAACGGCGGTGTGACATAGAACATCGGGATGACCTGAAAGGCGACGCCGATGATCAAGATGCCTGCAAAACCGAAGATAGCAAGAACTGCATGCATGTTGGCAAAACCTAGATGTGTCTCACCCATGACACCTGTACCGTATGAGCTTAAAAGGTGCATGCCTAACATCACGATCACAAGCGCAAAACCGATGGCCCAACGCATACCGCGTATGGTCGGTGTTAAAAACTCGACTTTACGCATAGCTAAGACAATCGCACCTAGCAGTATTAAAAAGCCTAAACCGAGTGAGAGTGTCGCGATAAATATAACGACCTTGATACTTTGCAACAGACCAATGCTCATCAAAACAAGTCCAAGTGAGATCAAGGCATGCGACGAGGTAGCGACCAGAGATGCTTTTGGAAGGCTTACCCCGGCTAAAACAGGCAGCATTTGCTGTAGTGCACCTAACATCACCATAGCAATGAAACCGATGGTAAAAAGGTGGGTCACGACAATCGTCTCTAAACTAAAACGGCTCATCAGCAGTGCCGGGTCAAAAAAGAAGATGAGAATTGCAGCGGCCATCGCAAAGAGCGGCGCGGTCAAGAAGAATCGGACCGGTGCCGATATCGGCGGGGCCTGGTCGAGTGAGAGTCCTGTAAAGTTCATTATTGTGTGATCATTGACTCCATCATCATCATGATCTGCTCTTCATCACCTGAGAGATGCTGCTGTACCATAGTGTAGAGCATCTGCTCCTCTTTCATGTTGTGCTGCTGCACCATGATCATCATCGTCTCAGTCAGACCAAAAAAACGGTCTTTGTTATCTTCGTCTAAGGCTTCGCCGATCTCTTTGATCAGTGAACGCATCTGTGTATGTTCCATACGCATCATCTGCGTCGGTCCCTCTGTCATACCCGTCTTCTCTTCAAAAGCTGGGAATATAACACGTTCTTCCATCTGAAAGTGATGTTCCATCTCTTCTGCCATCTTGTTGTAAAGCTCTTTAGCTGCTGCCAGACCTTCACTGTTCGCTTTTTGCTCCATAGCTGCAAAAGTGTCGTCACAATGACGGTGATCTTTCGTCATAAATTCTTTGATGTTTGCCATATTCTTTCCTTGTCTTATACTCTTTTATTATTATTGCGATTATAGTAAAATAGGTTATGATATCCTCTTGATAAAGGTCAATAATATGAATCTTTTTAATATTAAAACACCTGCTGATGGTGCTGAAATGATCACCGAACTGCTGCAACACAAAAATGTCACTATTAACCGTATTGTTTCTAACAGACTCACTAATGGGTCATGGTATGATCAAGATGAGGATGAGTGGTTAGTACTTGTTGAAGGTGCAGCCTTGCTATTGATAGACGATGAAGAGAAGACGTTGAAAGCAGGCGATACACTTTTTATCCCCGCACATCAACTCCATAGAGTCATATCAACTTCAGATAATGCGCTTTGGCTTACAGTGTCTATATCTTAAATCGTCAGTATCCAGGTAAGTACGACAGCATCACCCGTTATTAAGCGGTGAACCGCTTTTGTAAGGCACTTTGGCTGAAGGTACTTTTTTAGAAGCGCTTTGCAGATGAAGATCTTGATCATCAAAAAAGATATGGGCATTAAAGGCGGAGAGCACCTCATCTTTATTCAAGCCGCCAAGGAAAAACGCCTCATCTACAGTGACACCCCATGTCCGTAAGGTCTGAACAACCCTCTCATGTGCCGGAGAGTTACGTGCTGTTACGATAGCGATGCGTACAGGGGATTCTCCTTTAGGAAAGTGCTGCTGTAAAAAAGAGAGGGTCATCAAGAGCTTGGCAAAAGGACCCTCTTTCATCGGTGTGTTGACATTGGCTTTTTCATGCGCTAAAAAGGCCTCTAGCCCCTTAGTTTTATAGATATGTTCACTCTCTTCTGAAAAGATGACAGCGTCTGCATCAAAAGCGATACGTATTTTATCTGTCTCGATACTCTGTCCTATTGGCGGGGCATAGAGAGCGGCTGCAGCAACACCGGAATCCACTGCCGCTTGGACATCTTCGTCCGACTTTGAGAGAAACAGATCAACATCAAAGGCTTTCAAATATGGCGAGAGTGGTGTTCCCCCACTAAATGCCGCTCTTGAGATGTCAAGCCCGTAGTGACTGATAGTGTTAAAAACCCGCAAACCGGTGTCGGGTGAGTTACGTGACATTACGATCACCTCAACAAGTTTTTTGCCACTTAGCTCATTAAGATGCAAAAGGGCCTCAACTAAAGCAAAGGCTGTCCCTTTCTCAAGGATCTTTTTCTCATTTTCAAATTGATGCGCACGGTAGGCGTCCAACCCCTCTTTCATAAAAAGATCATTTGAATCTTCCAAGTCAAACAGAGCGCGAGAAGAGATGCCGATGACTAAAATGTCTGAAAGGTCTAAACCCATATTATATTCCTTGTTGTAAAGGGTACCGCTTATAACCCTAAATACATTGTCTCTAAGAACTCTAACGAACCGCCTTAAAAACATTGCCTTTTTCAGGTGAATCAACAACACCTATATTGGTTTCGAATTTAAACGGCAGCGTGACCGTTGTTTTATAGTCACTATCCACTTTGTAAACACCAAAATGCAGATGCGGACCACTGCTGTAACCCGTGTTTCCGCTTAACCCTATAAATTGCCCTTTTGAGACATATTGTCCAACCTTGACATTTACACCATACTGTTGCAGATGATAATATTTGGCCATAGTATGGTCAGTATGTTCGATCGTTATATAATTGGCGTATTTGCCAAAAGATCTGTCAAAACCGCCTTTGTTAAACGAGGCTTCAGTGGCTATAACCTTACCCCCGCGGGCAGCATAGATCCGTGTCCCCTCGCTTGCCGCAAAGTCAACAGCATATTTAGACTTGCCTGTATGTGTTGACGTACCGTTAAAGCCTTGAGAGACGATAACTCTTGAACCTTTTTTAAATGGCAGTGCGTAAAGAAAGCTTGCATCATGGCGCGCACTTTGTCGACCCATCACCCAGCTGTATATCCATCGAACTGATGCACGTTTTTTTACATCTTTTACACGAAGATGCATAATCTCCGTTT
>JAUWLG010000061.1 GCA_030613795.1 Helicobacteraceae bacterium | reverse complement strand
ACCAGGACAGTGCTGTTAGACGTAGGTGCTAATGTCGACTGTGGTTCAGAAAACCTTGTTGAGTTTGCTGTGATGGGCAAGTACTATGCTCACGACATGATAGGTATTAAAAAGCCTCGTATCGGTCTTCTTGCTAACGGTGAAGAGGAGTCAAAAGGTAATGAGGTCACAAAAGCAGCCTTTAAAAAGCTTCAAGGTTATGACGGCTTTATAGGAAATATTGAAGGCAGTGATATCTTCAATGGCGAATGTGATGTTGTGGTATGTGACGGTTTCATCGGCAACCTTGTCCTTAAATCGGCAGAGGGTGTTGCTTCGACCATCTCTTTCTTTATTAAAGACTACATACGTAAATCTCCTATCGCGATCACGGGTGCTCTTTTAATGCGTAAAGTGTTCAAACTCCTGAAAAAGGAGATCGACTACGCAGAAGAGGGTGGCGCTCCACTTATCGGTATCAAAGGTTGTGCGATCGTTGCTCATGGTAAAAGTAATCCTAAAGCGATTAAAAATGCCATCTTCCAAGCAATCCGTTACGTTGATACAGGTGTTAACGAACACATCGAACGTTCACTTACTGAACTTAACGAAGGAAAATAATGTACGCTGCTTTCCGCTCTATCGGTGCTTATGTACCTGAAAGAATTCTCACTAACGAAGATCTGACTAAAATGGTCGATACCACTGATGAGTGGATTACTAAACGTACAGGTATCAAAGAACGTCGTATCGCGGCAGTAAATGAGACCACTTCAGACATGGCTGTTAAAGCGGCTGAAAAGGCTATTGAACGCTCAGGTCTTGCAAAGAGTGACATCGACATGATTGTAATGGCTACGATCTCTCCTGACTACTTTAACATGCCTTCAACTGCTACAGTAGTTGCACATAAGATGGGCCTTGATAAAGTTCCGGCATTTGATATTTCAGCGGCATGTACCGGTTTTGTCTATGTTCTGAGTATTGCAAAAGCCTTTATCGAATCAGGCATGAAAAAGAATATACTTATTGTTGGCTCTGAAAAGATGTCTGCGATCACAGACTACACTGACCGTGGGACTTGTATCCTTTTTGGCGACGGTGCTGGCGCAGCGGTCATCTCCGCAACAGAGAACAAAGATGAAGCGATACTGGATCTTCATATTGCTGCTGATGGAAGTTTAGGTGATTTTTTAATGACACCAGATGGCGGAACAGGCAACCCTCACAAAAATGAACTGAAATCAGAAGCTTCTTTCATTCAGATGAAGGGTAATGAGACATTTAAGATCGCTGTACGAACCTTGACTAAGGACGTGGTACAGATCTTGGCAGACAATAATCTTGAATCAGATGCGATCGCACACTTTGTACCACATCAGGCTAACTATCGTATTATCAAAGCGGTTGGTGATGCGCTTAAGATGAGAGAAGACCAAGTGGTATTGACCGTTCACAAATATGGTAATACTTCGGGTGCATCTATTCCGATGGCGATCAATGATATTTATGAAAAAGGTGAACTCAAAGCAGGCGAGATGATGCTGCTTGACGCCTTTGGCGGTGGCCTTACTTGGGGTTCTGCTTTAGTTCCTTTTTCTCCCCTCTCAAAATAACTTTCAACTTTTTTTAAACTAGACAGGGCCTCCCTGTTTGATGCCATTTTTATATTTTTTCTGTTAAAATACAATCATAATAAACATAATTGTAATAAGGTTTTTTTGTGGAACTCGATAAACAGACATTTGGATATCTATTTGGCGCACTTGTAATCATATTTCTTTGGCTGAAGTTTCGTAATCCTTATAGCGGTTCAAAAGACCGACGAAAAGAGCAGCGACGTGTAGGTATGAAAGACCGCCGTGTTGACAAAGGACGTCGAAAAGCAAACCAGCTACTACACGAAAGTAAACTAGCTGAAAGACGTCATCAACGTGCAGAGAGACGTCAAGGGGAAAAAACACGTCGTCACAAACGTCGTCGTAAAGATGATAAAGTTCATTAAGATGTTTAAAAATGAACTGATCCGTGTGGAGATCGAAGAGAGTGAAATCCCTTGGTTAAAGATCTTTACACAAGTTGAACGCAGAGAGTTCAGTGAGTGTACTCATGAGGAAAAATCTGCAATTTTTGAAGCTCTTGACATCATCGAAAAAGAGATGCTCTCCTACTATCAACCTGCTAAAATCAATATCGCATCATTTGGAAACTACGTCCCACTAGTACACTGGCACATCATGGCACGTTTTAAAGAAGACAGCTTTTTTCCTGAGCCGATGTGGGGAACTGCGCAGCGGGAAGCCTCTTTAGCACTGCCGTCTTTTGCACTGTTTTGTAAAAATGTGAATGGGAAGCTGGAGGAACTTTTAGCTTAACATACTTGCAGTGAAGTCGGTATGAGGGATCTTAACAGTAAACTCAGCGCCTTCACTGTTGTTTTTGACCTTCAATATACCGCCTAACTCTTTCTCGACGATCATTTTACTCATGTATAGTCCTAGACCTGTGCCGTTCTTGCCCTTGGTGCTAAAGTAGGGCTCAAAGATCCTGTTTGTGATCTTTTTGTCAATACCGCCGGCATTGTCGCGAATACTGATCTCAATCATATGCTTATTATGAGCAATACTCACTTTTATAGTTGGCTTCTCTACAGTACGCTCCAAAAGTGCATCGATAGCATTATTGATGATATTGATGATGACTTGGGCGAACTCGTTAGGGTAGGTCAGTACGTAGATCTGTTCGTCACATGAGTAGAGAAGTTCGATATTAGCGACTTGCAGACGTGGTTTTGCAAAATTGGTTCCGCGTTCTACCAGTTCACAGATACTTCTCGTCTCCTGTTGTTTGTTCGGTTTAAAAAAGCTTTGAAAATCATCAATGGTCTCAGAGAGATAGATGATGGTATTTGAGATATGCTCCAGGGCGTCATTAGTCTCTTCAACAGACTGTTTTCCCAGTAGAGAGTTGATCTTTAGGTTAGAGATCTGCAGGGTGATAGTGGAGAGTGGTTGACGCCATTGGTGAGCGATCATACTGATCATCTCTCCCATGGCAGCCTGTCGAGACTGAGCCAAGATCATGGCATCTTTTTTGACAAGCTCTTTTGCCTTCTCTTCAACCTTCTGTTCGAGGCTAAGGTTAAGTTGTTGAAGTTCTTTAGTCTTCTCCTCAACTTTAGACTCTAGCTCTTTAGTGAAGGCTTCTAGTAGCTCTTTTTGTTTTATGATAGTCTGGTTGCCGATATCGATACGACTTTTGTAAAAGTAGATGATCACTGTCATTGTGATAATAACAATAGAGATATAGACGATCTCACCAACAGTATAGTTAATAGGATGAAACGGCTGAAGTTTTGTAAGAAAGAGTGAGATGATGAACAGGACGATCCAGGCCAGCCAGGTCTTTGTCCCTTTGTAAAAAAAGATCATTGCCGGAAAAGTGATCAGCCAAATATGTTTAAGAGCAGCCGGTTCCGAGACTACAAGCAGCAGGTTAAAGAGTATGATGAACTCTAGTGTCAATATCGTCATTATAAGTTCGAATTTATCTTCTTTGATACGTAAAAAAGATATGGTTATAGCCAAGATGAAAACGGCAGATATATTGACAACAACGCCGGTATAGTCTGCCTTTAGCAGGTTGTTGGTTGTACCAAACAACAGACCAAATATAGCAAGAAATACCGTCAGGTTAATAATGTTATGGCGAAGCTTATAGTCAAAATCTTTATCATCAAAGTCTATGTTGCTGTTAAGACATTGTAAAAATCTATTTTTGAGTCGTGTCACCAAATTTCATCCTATTAGAAAAATTAATTTTACTACAAGAAATGTTAAATTAAGTTTTCAGAAGGGTTTATGGAATGTAGATCTTATCGATCATCTCTTGGTATTCATCTTCTGCTTTACTTTCAAGTGTAATACCGCCACCGCTTTTATAGATAAGCTGACTATTCTGTTTTTCTATAAAACGTATCATCACGGCACTATCAAAGTTCTGGCCGTCGAAGTAACCGAAGACACCGGTAAAAAAATCTCTCTCATGCTCCTCTATCTCTTCAATGATCTTCACCGTACTCTTTTTCGGCGTACCGCTGATACTCCCGGCAGGAAGAAGGGCACTTATGATATCGCCAAAACTCTCTCGCCAAGAAGAGGGCAACTGTCCTGTGATCATGGAAGAGACCTGTAACAGCTCTTTATCACCTGTTTTCAGATGATCGATGTAACGAAATTTTTCAACCTTAATGTCGCGTGCGACAATGCCCAAGTCATTACGTAACAGGTCAACCACCATAATGTGTTCAGCCATCTCTTTTTCATTGCTTAATATACTCTCTACAGCATTAGGAACTGCGGCGTCGATGGTCCCTTTCATGGGGTATGTAGAGATAGTATTGTTTTCTATTTTGATAAAACGTTCCGGTGAGAAACAGACAAACTCATCTTTGAAACGCAGTTTAAATTTTGCATGGGCTTTTTGATAGATCTCTTTAAGGGAGAGTGTGGTCTTAATAGGTGTTGAGCAGGTGTAGTTTAGCAGGTAGGTCTCGCCGGCTTTGATATGTTCAATGATTTTGTCGAAACCGAGTTTGTAAGTTTGGTAATCAATGGGCTGTTTTGTAAGTGGTGCAGGTTCTAAGATGGTAGTTGGAATAAAACTGAATTCAATATCTTCTTTTGCTAACTCATCTTGGGTATAGACAAGGAGTCTTTCTGCCTTAAAATCACTGATAAGTAGAAAGGGGGTGCCTTGGGAAGCAAGGTTAGATATTCTATTGATCATTAATTAGTTTTTTAAGTACGGCCATACGTATTGAGACCCCGTTAGAGACCTGTTGCAGTACTTTACAACGATCATCGGCTAAAAGAGCATCATCGATGTCTATATTACGATGTACCGGCCCCGGGTGTAAGATAACAAGGTCTCTGTCACCAACCAACTCTTTAGTGATGCAAAAGTCACTTGCATAATCTTTGAGTGAAGCGTACGACTGCTGCGAATGACGCTCTGTTTGGGTACGCAGACTCATAATGATATCTACATTGTCGATGATATCTTCAAGGTGGTAGGTGTTTGGCAGGTCGGTTGCCGGCATAAATTGAGGTGGTGCGACAAGAGTGACTTTAAGACCAAAACGTGTCAGAAGTTCGATGTTAGAGTTGGCAACACGTGAGTTTTTAATATCGCCGACAATTGCGATACGTTTACCCTTTAGTTCGCCAAAATGCTGTTTGAGGGTAAAAAGATCGAGCAGGGCCTGGGTTGGGTGTGCGTGTGCGCCATCACCTGCATTGATGATCGAGGCGTGGGTGTGTTTTGAGAGGATCTTAGGCACCCCGGCATCGGAGTGGCGAACGATGATGGCATGAGGGCCCATGGCATCAAGATTGGTCGCCGTATCAACAAGGGTCTCACCTTTTTTGGTAGAGCTTTTGGCAACATCGAGGTGTACGATCTCTGCGCCTAGACGTTTTGCTGCGATCTCAAATGAACTTTTAGTACGGGTGGAACTCTCGAAGAAGAGGGTGATAATGATCTTATCTTGTAAGATACGGTCAAAACCACCTTTTGAAAATGTCTCTGCATCGCGTAGAAGCTCTTCGATCTCATCTGTGCTAAAGTCATCCGTTCGTATAAGGTGGTGCATCCTCTCTCCTTTAATATTGAAACCTCTGAGAGCTTGATGTTTGTTCAGAGGTTTCAATCAGTACTGTGATTATAGCAAAAGTGTTTTGGCTATGTTGGCAATGTCATCTTTAAAGATGGTAAAGTCCGGAAAACTGTCTCTAAAGTAGGGTTCTGAGACCTGATGGAAACTTTGATCATCTACATGACAATTAAGTGTCCAGATAAAGTTTAAGTCTCTCTCTTGGAGTGCTTTAATAGAGAGAATGGTGTCATTGATGCATCCCAGTCTGCAATGGGACACTAATAAGGCTTTTGCATCAAAACGTTTTATCAGATCAATGATCATTGTGTTTTTGTCTATAGGAACATAGAGACCGCCTGCGCCTTCGATGATCAAGATGTCGCATAATGGTTCTATCTTTTTAATGGCCTCATTAACAATAGAAAGATCAATCGGCTTGGCATCATTGGCGCAGTAGGGTGCTGCAGGAAGCTGAAACTGGATGGGGACAATGTCATTGACATCGAATTTTGCCATTGACGGGTTCAGTGATTGGACAAGAGAGAGCAGAAGCGAGCCGTCAATAGGCGCATCAACGACACCAGTCTCAATGGGTTTAATGACACCAACTTTAAAACCGAGTGATGCATAGTGCTTGAGTAGATGGCTTGTGACATAAGTCTTGCCTATATCTGTATTTGTTGCTGTTATGAAGATACGTTTAGCCAAGATGCACCTCTGGTGCTGTAAATGGTAAATGGTAAATCGTAAAGAGTGATGAGTGTGGCATCTTTGAATCTTTATTGGTTTAAGTTATAATTTCGCACTATTTTACAGCAGGGTAGCTTTAACCCGGACTATGCAATAGAATATCACCAACCTGATACAACTCATTTGCTCTGAAATAAAGCAGTTGCACCATCTTGGCAATCTCTATTGTATAGTCCAGGTTTGGTCCTTGATCAAGGTTTTATTTATGAATAATTTTGAAGAATTTTCTACCTATTTTGTCCAAAACATAGGTTCTAAAGAGGGCGCTGTCAGTCCCGCTATCACACAATCTGCTGCCTTTGGTTACGGAAGTCCAGAAACAGCAGAAGGTATTTTTGACGGGAGTGTCAAAAAGCCGCTTTACTCACGTATGGGTAACCCGACGACGGCTAAGCTTGAAGGTATTTTAGCTGAGATGGATGGCGGTGTCGGTGCAGTTGCGACCAGTTCTGGAATGGCGGCAACAACACTGGCAACGATGTCTCTGCTTAAAAGTGGTGACAGCATTATCAGTATCGGCGGTCTTTTTGGCGGTACCTACTCATACTTCTCTGAAACACTTACCCGTTTTGGCATCACTACACAATTTTTTGATGTAGATGAGTTTGAGAAGATCGAAGATGCTATTGACGAGAGTACAAAGATCATCTTTTTAGAGTC
>JAUWLG010000091.1 GCA_030613795.1 Helicobacteraceae bacterium | reverse complement strand
GCTTGGGCCTCTCTGACAGTGAACTGATGCGATATACGGAGAGTCCCTCAGTCACCCTGCCTGCAACCGAGGCTCTGTTAAGTGACCGTGCTGAACAGATTGTCGCACGTGTCAACTTTGATGAAGAAGGATATAAAAGAGATGGCTTTAAACTGCAGGTACCGACACACCTCTACAATTATGGTGAGGTCTATAACCTCTGCATTGAAAAGGGAACCTTGACAGAGGAGGAACGTTTTAAAATACAGGAGCATGTGATCATGTCGATCAAGATGCTTGAACAGCTGCCGTATACAGACGACATGAAACGCATCCCGGAATACGCAGGTACACACCATGAGACCTTGATAGGTACCGGATACCCTCGTGCTTTGAGTGCAGATGAACTCTCGGTTCCTGCCAAGATCATGGCAATAGCTGATATATTTGAAGCTTTGACTGCTTGTGATCGGCCGTACAAAAAAGGAAAGACTCTCTCTCAAGCATTGAAGATCATGAGTTTCATGAAAAAAGACCAGCATATAGACGGTGAACTTTTTGCACTGTTTTTACGCTCGGGTATTTATAATGAGTATGCAAAAGAGCATCTTAAACCTGAGCAGATCGACGAGGTGGATATAGCGTCATATTTAGAGTGATGTTTAAGGGAGACCTGAAATGTACCATTAAGCTAATCAATGTGTTTTGTCACTCCTGCGAAGGCAGGAGTCCAACAGGTCATTTTGTCAGGAAAGTACAAACTCTTGGATCCCTGCCTTCGCCGGGATGACAACAAGTAATACTATATAAAGCAGAGTCTTGTTCTGTTTTTGTTTAGGGTTATTAGAAGTGCCCTTTAAAGAGTTGATGATGACAAGTCATCATCAATAGACTCTTTTAGACAAAGTGGTCAGGGTTGTCGATATCGACCGATTTGCGTTCTACAAAACCAAAATGTTTATCCAAATCAGAATTATGAAGCAGAACAGGTACGATCATCAGTGAAGCGATCACCGCAGCGATCGTTCCAAAGATCAGGGCAACACCCAGGCCGCCAAAGACTGCATCAGAGGCCAACAGTGTCGAAGCAAGGATAATCGCTGCAGCTGTCAAGAAAATCGGCTTAGCACGTGTTGCAGACGCGTACGCAATAGCATCTGTTTTGTGCATCCCTTTATCCTGGATCAAGGACTTGGTAAAGTCGATGAGCAGCAGGGAGTTACGTGAACTGATCCCGATCAGAGCAATAAAGCCGATCAGGGATGTTGCCGTCAGGAAGAAGGTATCTGCTGTAAAGAGATCCATGACCCAGTGGCCGACAACAACACCGATGATCGACAAGAAGCTTCCAAGCAGGACAATACCGCTGAGAACAAAGCTCTTATAGTAGATCACCAATAGTAAAAAGATCAAGATCAAGGCTGCGATGAATGCGCCGCCAAGATCGACAAAGGTGTCAAGGGTGACTTCCATCTCTCCATCCCAGAGAAGAAGGTAGGTCTCTCCTGAGCTTTTTTCTTTAAACTTTAGATTAAATAACCCGACAGTAGTGATGTCATACTCATTAGCTAACTGCTCTATGATCTGTGATTTGGCATCGATAAGAGGATAGACCTGTGAGACCATATCGGTCTCAGCCAAGACATTGGTCATCTTGTGCAGGTTTTTACTCATGATCATCGGGTTTGACTTCACAGAGACAATGTCGACGACCTCGGTAACCGGTACCATCATCCCTCTCTGATTCATCAAACGGAGGCTGGACAGTTTGTTTCGAACAGCTGTCTTGTCTTTATTGGTGAACTTTTTTGTTTCATCGCTCAAGGTCAAAAAGATAGGGATCTGATCATTATACTCAACACTGTTCTTGACAGCAATACCCATCCCTTCAAAGGCAAGGTATAAGATGTCATTGACCTGCTTGAGGTTTAGACCTGATCTGGCGATCTTGATACTGTTGGCCTTGATCTCATATTTGTCGTAGATAGCATCTTGCATGATGTCGATGTCAACAAGCCCTTCGGTATTTTTAAAGATCTTCTCAACATGTTCAGCAAGGTGACGGATACCCTTGTCGCTGTTACCGTAGATCTCTGCAACAACTGCTGCCAAAGTAGGCGGTCCTGAAGGCGGTTCTACAAACTTGATGTGCGTTTTAGGGATGATAGCCTCACAATTTTTTTGAATCGTCGGACGTATACGCTGAACCATCATATATGAGGGCTCATCTCTGTCATGCGTCTTGGTCAGGTTGATCACGACCTCGGCAAGATTCTCTGTCATCTTAAAGTGAGACCCTTTGATCAGTCCTGCAAAGTCAAGTGGCGATCCCATACCCAAAAAGACTTCGATATCGAGTACCTCTTTCTCTTTTTGGATGTAGCTGACGACACATTCGCTGACACGTTGTGTCTGCTGGATAGAACTGCCTTCTGGCAGATCGACATAGATGTTAAAGGTGGCATTGTTTTTACCCGGAAGCATCTTAGCCAAGACGATCTCAGCAGGAAACATCATCATAGACAAGAGAAAAGCGACCAATGAACCAATAAGGATCATGTTTTTCTTCATTTTGCTCTGCAGCCCAGAATGGATGAGTTCTTCAAATTTTTTAAACATTATTTTTCTCCTCCATTATGGTGTTCAGGTTTTTTGAGCAGACGGACTGCCAGGTAAGGTGTAAAGATATACGCCACAAACAGTGAAGCGATCAATGATACCGGCACATTTGCCGGGATCGGTTTCATAAACTGACCCATCATCCCGCCGACAAAGGCCATTGGAACCATCGTCAAGATGATCGCCAGCGTTGCGATATTGGTCGGTGGTCCGATCTCATCGGTTGCTTCGATCATCAGCTCATCCGGATCACGATCGGCAGCATCCACATCATGGTAGTGACGGTGGATGTTCTCGATAACGATGATCGCAGCATCGACCAGCAGACCCAGACTAAGCAAAAAGGCAAAGAGGGTAATACGGTTGATGGTCTGACCTGTCAGGTAGGCGACAAAAAGCGTGATGGCCAAAATAGCCGGAACCGTAAAGGTGACGATCAGAGACTCCCTCCAACCCAGTACTACAGTCAACAAAATAGCGATAATAACAATAGAGAGAACCAGGTGAAAGACAAGTTCATTTACGGCCTCATTGGCACGTTCACCGTCATTACGGGTTATGACATAACTGATGCCGTGTTTTGCCATCTCCTCTTTGTAGTGGAGAAGTTCCTCTTTTACTTCATCAGCGATGATAACGGCATTGGTACCTTGAAGTTTAGAGACGGTCAGTGTGACCTGCTCTTGCAGCGGTGAGAATTTACCGTTTTCATCTTTTACACTGACCAGTGCTGATTTGAAGTTCTGTTTGTCGTAAGAGTCTTCTACGGTCGCAATATCTTTCAAATAGATTGCTGCACCCATGTACTGGGCAACAATAATATTAGCAATATCTTTTTCGTCCTCTATGGCATTTTTGACACCGACCATGATGATCTCGTTCTCTTTGGTGCGGTTTTTGACGTCAGGAACATTGTAAGCGACCGATTGAACCGCTTGTGCGATCTGCCCCATAGAGAGATTGTAACCGGAGAGTTTATGGAGGTCGACCAAGATGTTGTATTGGTGTTTATGACCGCCTTTCAGGTCGGTTACCGCAACGTTGTCAAGTCCGTTGATGTGGTGCTGGATCTCTTTGGCATAATCAAAGAGCGTTGTCGGTGCCATGTTTTTGTCGGTAGCAAAAAAGGCGACACTGACAATAGGAATATCAATATCGATATCCAGAGGCAGAATGGTTGGATTCATTGCTGTCTTTGGAAAGAGGTCCTTGTTCTGCATGATCTTGTCATAGATTTTGAGGTTTGAGTTCTCTTTCTCTTCACCGATAAAAAAGGCAACATTGACCACACCGAAGTTGTCCATGGAAGAACCGAAGATATGTTCAACACCTTTGACCTCTTTGAGTTTGCGCTCTAGCGGTTTAACAATGACCTGTTCGATCTCTTTGGCAGTCGCACCCGGCATAGCAATGATAACGGTAGAGCCGCTGACAACCATCTGAGGGTTCTCTTCACGCGGCATCACCTCTAAGGCGAGATAGCCTATTATCAGAAGAAAAACACCCAAAACAGCAGTCAAAGGGTTACGAATAAAACCCTTTGCCAGTTTTCCGGCGCTGTCCTTGGGAACATAGTTTTTAGTTTTCATCTACACTCCTTATTTGACAACAACAGTGGCATACATACCAGGATAGATCGTCACGTTTGTTTTCTTCTCAAATGAGATCTTGATACGAAACGAGTGGGTCATCGGGTTTGAACTTGGAATGATCGCTGCGATCTTACCCGTTGTTAGTAGATCGACTGACGGGATCGAGACATCAACAGCTGTGCCGACTTTAATACGTTTCAAGTCGCTCTCAGCGATGTCAGCCGTGATCTTAAGTGAGTCTAGGTCAGAGAGGACAAATGCGGGCATACCCGGCATTGCCATCTCACCGACTTTGATGTTTTTGGCGATGATAACACCATTGTTAGGTGCTTTGATATGAAGATACCTGTACTGGTTTTTGACCTCGCGCAGCTGTGCATTTGCCTGTTCAACCTGCTTCTTGCTGATCTTGACCATATCTTCCATGTTCTTTGCTGCAAGTTCAAGGTTCTCAACCTCATATTTTGAGACCATGTTCTTCTCTAAAAGACGTTTGTGGCGTGCAAGATTTAGACGTACGTTATTGAGCTGGTTTTGGTTCATTTGCAGTGCTAACTGTGCTTGGGAGATACCAAGACGTACACGTGAAAGAGAAGCGTCGATCTCTTTTGAGTCGATAGAGTAGAGCAGTTGACCTTTTTTGACAAAGTCACCTTCATTTACTTTGACTTTGGTAACAAAACCCATATAACGGCTTGTGATCATCTTTTCATTATCTGAGATAACCGTACCTGAAAGGGTCAACCCCTGCGCTAAAAGTGAACCGGCCAGTGCGATCAGTAGTAGTAATTTTTTCATTATTGCTCTCCGTTTGCTAGTTTTTCTAAGGCGAATACTCGCTCATTACGTTTGTTCTGTACTTCGAGAAGGGCTAAGATCTTCTCTATTTGAATCGACTGTTTAATGACAAGATCGTTCATCGAAGCGAGCTGCTCTTTGTAACGCTCTTCATAGCTTTTATAGATCTCTGTTGAGAGTTCAAGCTCTTTTGTAAGGCTCTCTATCTCATAATCAAAAGATGCGATCTCTGTTCGGATCTTGTTGACTTGAAGTGCGATCCCTTTTTTTGCAAGTTCGACCTGCGTCTGTGTCTTTAGTTCATTGACCTTGGCCTCTTGGACCTTGTTAGAGTCCGAACCGCCGCTAAAGAGGTTCCATTTAAGTTGAACACCTGCTGTGTATGAACCATTGTCGACCATGTCATAATCATCCAAGTCAATAGCAGAAGATTGCACATTCGCTTGAAGACCGATCATCGGCAGGTAGCCTGACTGGGAGACATCAACCATACGTTTACGGATCTGCAACCCGGTCTTTGCTTGTTTGATGTCAACATTACGCGCTAGGATCTGTTCGGTACTAAGCGCACTCTCTTTTACTTCAGAGTCAGGAACTGTGATCTGTGTGATCTCACGATTGAGTAGAAAACTCAAGTAGTTGTAAAGTAAGGTCTTGTTGGCTGTCATCTCATTGAGGTTTCGTTCAACATTAGAGCGTTTTGCCTGTACTTCAAGCAGATCGATACGCTTTGCGTACCCTTCATCGATCATGAATTGTGTTGTCTCTTCAAGTGTCTTGATATTGTCATTAATAGTTGTCAGGTTTTTGATCGCTTGTTCAAGCAGTGCCATATCGTAAAAGGCTTTGCGTGTTTCATAGATCTTGGTGTTGACAGTTTTGTCTGTTTCAAGCTCTTGCATCTTCTCCATAGAGCGGCTGATGTCAGTATAACCGCTGATCTTACCGCCGGTGTAGATCGGTAAAGTGTATTCTAATTTTGTTTGGAAGTAGTT
>JAUWLG010000248.1 GCA_030613795.1 Helicobacteraceae bacterium | reverse complement strand
CGATCCCCTCTATCTTGTCCAGTTCAGCTTCGATCTTTTTAACATCAGTGATGAGATACTCATTACCGCCAATGTCTCGGTAACCCTTTTTATAGATCTCAATGGCACCCGTGTAGACTTTCAATGCATTTTGAAGCATGGAGTTATGTGAACCGTCCATCATCGCCACATAGACGATGAAAAGCAGTGCAGAGATAAACGTCAATACAAAGGTGGTGATGGAGCGGCCTTTGTAAAAGAGAATGTTTTTGAGTGCAAGAGAGAACATTAGCGCGAGAACCTTTTCAGTGCACTTTTTCTAAAGTATTGATCTGAGATCTTGGTGTCGTACTTGACATCTTCGAGGATAATCTCCGTGTAGTTGTCTTTTCTGTCAACCGGAGCCACCCTCCAATAGGTAGGCAGAAAATACTCCCCGAACTTTTTCACTTTGTCGTACGTAAATATCCGTACCTCTTCGCCGTCTTCATCATAAAAGATATCTTTGTTACTGGTGTAGGTCTCTGTGTCGATGTTAGTGATGATCTTACCCCACACAACGGCAGCATCCTCTTTGGGAATAAGCTCGATCGTCACGACACTGCCCTCTTTATTAAGGATCTTAGCATCATAATCTTCTACTATAGAGCTCTGTTTCACCATATCATCATTGGTGATATTACTGCCCATCCAGTTTTGCAGCATCATTGACGGCGGTATCTTGATGATACGCTCGATCTTTGGTACATACTGCCACATCTGGTTGTCCAGGCTTAGAAAGGTGATCCCTCTGTCTTTTGGCGGATAGATGATCTTTACAAAACTCTTTTTGGTTCCCTGCGCCCACGTCTCCATCTTCATCGTACGCTTATGACCCATCGAGGTGATGCTCATGCTCATCTTCATATAGATGTTTTTGCCGCGCATATTATTATCGAGTTTTTTCATAATGTCATGGGCTTCATCGCCCAAAAGTGTACTTATAACCAACAATAGAGATAATAATACTTTTTTCATGATCAACCCCGCTTTACGATTATTATAGTACTTCTGTAATAAATCCTTGCACAATGTCAACACCCGCTGCTTGAATAGTCTCAAGTTCTTCTTGTGTACTGACACCGGTTGCAATGATCTTGATGTCCAAAGCACCAGCTGCCAGCTTTAGGCTTGCCAATAGAGGCGAAGAGTGTGCGATCATGTCCAGTAAAAAGAGTTTACTGATCTTTATAAACTCAGGTCTGAGCTGCTCCAGATAATCAATATTATCAGACTCTGCACTGAACTCACTAATACCAAAACGGTAGCCATTGTTTTTGATCAGCTCGACATACTGCATAGCCATCGCCTCTTTTTCAACAATAAAACTTTCCGGCAGTTCAATACAAAAATCAAGGTCATGGGTGTTTTCAAAGTTCTCAAACTCCTCTTGCAAGCTTGCAAACGTCCGCTCATCAAGCAGAAGGCTTTTAGGCATAGAGAAGGTGTAACGCCCTTTTTTATCTTTATCTGTAAATTTTTTAACAAGCAACTGGATCACCTGCTGATAGATCTCAAAGACTTTTTGTGCCTTTACAGCCGGTGCAATAAAACGCCCGTACGGATATTCGTTGCCATTTTCGTTATACATAACGATCGTGATGGCCCTGTCGTAAATGGAGTCTTGATCTGGTTCGATTACATTGCGGACATGGTAGTTAAAACGCTCCTTCTCTAAGGCGATAGTGATCAAACTCTCCCACTCATCTTCTGTAAAGTCATTTTGATCGGCATTTCCCTGTACCGCAATAGTATTGAGGTCGTTGTCTATGGCGATCTGCAGTCGCTGTGTCGCTCTGTCCATGAATGAGCGGTACTCTTCATCTGAACGATAAGCATAAAGGCCGACGTGCACCCCGCAAGAAGGTCCGTTGTCCGCCGAGCCCAACCTCTCAATAATACTCTCGACAACCCGCTGTGCGACCAGTTTTGCCTCGATCTCTTTTGAACCCGGCATCAAAAGGGCAAAACGTGTTGCAGAGAGACGTGCGACCAGCCTTTTTGTCACAATAGACGATTTATCAATCAAGAGCGCTGCTAACTCGATCATAAGCTCTTCTGCAGCAACAGCACCTAATTTACGTTCTGCTTTCTCCAGAGAGGAAAATTCAGCGATGACCACCACACCGCCATCGTATTCGCTAGAACCGATAAACTCCTCTTGGCACTTAAGCCTCAGATAGTGCTCATTATAGAGTTTCGGCAGTTTTTCCGTATAGAGAAGACGGCGGTTACGCTGCATTGCACTGCTGCCCACCTTAAAACTGCTCTCAATTTTTCTGATCATCGTATTCATGCTGCTGACGATCTCTCTAAACTCTTTGGTATACGGCAACTGCTCCTGGTAACGGAACTCATTTTTTCCAATGGCCTCAGCCTGTTCTTGGAGCGTTCTTAACGGTGCCAGGATCGTATAGAGTAGAAGGTGCAAGATAAAAAGACTGGTGACAGCAAAAAATACAAAACTGAGGATCAGGCTTTTAAACGAACTATAGAGCATTAGGTACGTCTGTGAAACATCACCCTCTACACTTACTTTACCGATAACCATCCACCCCGAAGAGACCTGTGCCGAAGCTCTCTGAACATCTATATCGATAAGGGAGACAAACCAAGCAGGTACATCCAGCGTATAAATATCTTCAAGACGCTCAAAGATCACCTCTCCTTTCATATCTTCCAAGACGATCCAGCGATAATGGCCCGTGTCAAAATTAGCATTGATCATCGTTGCCATCATGCTTTTGTCCCCTTTAGCCGTAGCCAGTGAGAGGCTCAGTGATGCCGCCGTGTTTTGAGCATCATGGTAGAGCTGCCGCTTGGCATTCTCTGTTGTTGAACTAAAGTTCAAGACCGTGACCGTCAAGAGTATGATCATCAAAAAAAGCGAGAGTAAAAATCCTAATTGTTTAAAGAGTGTCATAATTTGTTCCTTTGAATATTGTGCAGCAGCATATCCCACTGTTTGTAACTTTTTTTCAACTCCAACTTTTCGCCATAACCTGTCTTTTGTGCGATATAGAGGTTGTCACCGTTAAAGTTGTAGACAGGGATCAGATCTGTTCTTTGTGTTGCCGGAAAGATCTTGTAGTTAAAGTTGTCTAAGACTAGAGGGATAGAATTGGGGCTTGCAAAATAGGTCAAGACCATA
>JAUWLG010000161.1 GCA_030613795.1 Helicobacteraceae bacterium | reverse complement strand
CCTTGTAATAATATTTCAGGCTCAACAAAGTTTATTACTTTTAAACCTAAAAGTTCTTGATGTAAATCAAAAGTAAACAGAAATATTCAGTGAATATTGTTTTAAAAATAATTTTTATCGTCAGTCATCCTATTTCGGTTTTATCTTTCACCCAATTTTGACATCACTAAAGCCCTAATATAGGCAATATTATATAGTAGAGGTAGAGTGGTTTGGGAGTGATGGTTTTTAATTAGATAGATTTTATTTATTTATATTAGATGTTACTTTTTTTCCATCACGTAAGCTGAATCTTAAAGTACTCTTAGCTTTATCGGCTCTACTGTTTCATCTGACAATTTTTGACATAATCGCAAATTGATCAAATAGATGTAGACGATGTGTAATTGAGACCTCTGAACAAACCTGACATTCTCAGAGGGGTTTACAGAAGTGAGATTGTGCAAAACTTTTCTTGAGTCATAGCCATAGCTACGAGGATAGAAAATTTCACGATGTGGCATTTAGTGCCACCCTGCATTGAACTTTAGTTCTTTATGTGCAAGATTGCTTCTGTAAAGCCCTACCACCGGGCAGATAGAGAAGTATGCTACTACTTCGTTGAATGCAGTTGAAGCTACTAGTAGCTCCTGCGTACTTTCGCCTTGTATTAGCATACTTCTCTATCTGCTGAGAACGCCAGGTTTGTTCAGATGTCTCAATTAATTATAGTTTGCCTCTTGTCTCTTCAACTGAATATGTTTACGAAGTATTTAGAGATGCCCTTTAAACAGGGTTGTGAGTAGATAGTGATTAAGTCTATGATTGATCTGTATAAAAAGTAGAGAGGGGAGATACGGGGGAAACCCCGTGGTAAAGGTTTAGCGTTTTAAGTCGTAAGCGATACGGTTACGTTTGTCAAGAAGTACAAGACGGTGTTTTGAGAGTCTTTCTACTTTATAGATACGATGAATATTGGTATCACGTGAGTGTACATTACGCTGCACTTTTTTGATACTCAACATAAAGATGTTCTCTTCGCTTTTCCATGTTCCCGTAATAGTTAAGGTTCCGTCATCCTCAACTTGCTCAAGGCTGAAATTTGTATCTTCCTCTATGAGAAGAGTGATCACTTTTTCACTGCTGATCTGTTTCCAAGTTCCTATCAGATCTTTGTCAGATGCAGTTAAAGGTGCAGCAGCAGCGGCAACAGGTGCTGCAATAACAGGAGCTGCAACAACAGGTGCAGCGATAACAGCTTTAGGTGCTGCTTTTACTTTTGGTGCAGCTGGTGTAGCCACTGTTTTTTTAGGGGCAGCTTTTTTCTTAGGCACTTCTTTTTTTGCTTTGGCCTGTTTTTCAGCAGCGGCTTTTTTCTCTGCAGCGGCTGCGTCTTTACGTTTTTTCTCTGCTGCTTTTGCTTGACGTGCTTTCTCTTCTTTCGCTTTTTTTGCCGCTAAAGCATCTTTTTTCTTTTTGTCTTCAGAGGCTTTTTTAGCAGCTACAGCAGCGGCAGCTGCTTTTGCTTCTGCCTTCTGTTTTGCAACAGCGTCTGCTTTCGCTTTGTTCTTGGCAGCTAGAGCATCTTTTTTCTTCTTGTCCTCAGCGGCTTTTTTAGCAGCGACAGCCGCTGCAGCTGCTTTTACTTCTGCATTCTGTTTTGCGACAGCGTCTGCTTTTGCTTTCTCTTCAGCTGCTTTTTGAGCTGCTACTGCATCAGTTTTGGCTTTTTCTTCAGCCTGTTTTTTGGCAATAGTGTCGGCTTTGGCTTTCGCTTTGGCTTGAATGTCACGCTCTCGTTCAGCATCAAGGTACTCATAGATCTTCTCTTGCAAGACATCATCTCTGTCGATACTCTCATAACCACCTTCGGCAAGTGCTTTCACGGTTTTTGTGTCATGTGTCTTTAGCGCTTTTAATAAAGCACTCTTGAGTTTAGTCTCTTCACTTGCTGCAGATGCGATCTGTGTGAAAAGAAGGGCGTTGACAAGTAATATTAGAAAAGAAATACGCAAAATAGACTCTCTTTATTTTATTGTAAATGGAAGTTTATCTTCTTAACAATAGTTGAAAATGGGATTTTGTACCACACATGTATAGTGGAGGTACGCTGTAATAATACTATTCTAACATAAAAATTAAATGATAATGGCTTGAATTATTACAAAATTCTATACATTGCTAAGGATATGCCTATTTTTTAGGCAGAGAATCTAACTATTCTTATCATAGTGGGGTACTATTTTACAATACTATATTATAGAGGTTTTCTAGAGGCTCATATGTGCACAGAAATACCTTTTTGGAGAGACATTATGATCGCATTACAAGAGGCTTTTGAAAAAAGAAGTGCTAAGGTCAACAAGATTGAAAAGGTGAAAGTACTTAAAACACCCGAAGAGGCGTTTGCACAACTGGAAACCTACGCTCGTGAAGGATACGACTCAATTCCGGCAGAAGATCTCTCCTATTTTCTAAAATGTTTTGGTGTCTACGATCGTCCGCAAACTCCTAAACAGTTTATGGTCCGTGTCCGTATTCCCGGTGGTCAACTTACTAATGAACAAGCTATCGTTTTAGGCGAATTGGCACGTGATTATGGCCAAGATTATATTGACATTACAACTCGTATGCAGATCGAATTTCGCTATCTTAATATAGAAGATATTCCGACGATATTCAAAAGAATGGCCGATGTGGGCCTCTCTTCGTACCAGACCGGTGTTGATAACTTCCGTAATATCCTTAACGACCCTTTAGATGCTGACGGAATGGATGTGATCTTGCCGTCACAGCCACTACTGGAAAAACTGCAAGAGAAATTTCTCTTTAATTATGAGTGGATCAGCGTCATGCCTAGAAAGTTCAACACCGGTATCACCGGTGGACTCTCTAACCGCTCCAATGCTTTTGGTCAAGACTGCTGTTTTGTCTTAGCACAAAAAGATGGACGTTATGGGTATAACCTCTATTTAGGCGGCAAGGTAGGTCAGATCGCCAAAACTGCAGACATCTTTTTAAAAGATGAAGAGGAAGTGATCCAGGCATATCAGGCACTGATAGAGCTGTTTCGTGATTATGGTTATCGTGATAACCGTAACAAAAATCGCCTCTACTTTTTGATCCAAGAGGTAGGGATGGCAAATCTGGCTGCAGCGATCCGTGAAAAATCAGGTAAAGGTTTTGACACTGCCGGTACAACTATGACGCAGATGGACTTTTCTGACCCTGATCAAGGCAAGATCCAACTTCGTAACGGTTCCTTTGCCGTTCATGTGGTTGTTCCATCGGGTATCTTTGGAGGAGTAGACCTTATCAATGCGGCGGAAGCTTCAGCTGCTTACGGTGATGGCCGTATACGTTTTGATGTCGAGCAGAGCCTTTACCTGATGGGTGTTGAAGAGAACAAGCTTGAGAGGCTTTTCAGCCACAAACTTTTTGAAAAGTATAAAAGTGTCAACACGCCATACTTTAACCATATGATCGCCTGTGCGGGAACAGAACACTGTCCATTTGGTGTTATCCCAAATAAGCCTGATGCGATAGACATGGCGAACTACCTGAGTGAGCATGTGCCTCTTGATGACGGGCGTATCCGTATGTACTGGTCTGCCTGTGTTAAAGGGTGTGGTCTCCACGGTGTGGCTGACATCGGTTTTGAAGGGTGTAAGGCTAAAGTCGATGGTAAAAGTGAGTATGGTGTTCACATTTCGATAGGGGGTAAGCTGACAGGCGAGGGCGAAGAGGGGCATGCTGTCTTAAAGACTATTCCTGTTCGTTTTGCACCGCAGCTTGTTGCACCGCTTATGCGTGAATACAGACGTCTTAAAAAAGCAGGTGAGACTTTCGAGCAGTTCAATGATCGTGTATTGAGTAACTATACACTGGCAGCTGTTGGTTTTATGATGCGTCTGAAAGCCTATCTTGACAGTAAAAATATTGAGATCGATTTTGGTTTTAGAGGTGATGTGAAGACCGGTAGATTTGAGCAGTTTGAAGTGTTTGATTTTGGACGCAAACTCTACTATAAACTGATGGAAACAGAAGCGTACCAATCATATGACATGTTTAAACCAACGCTAAAAGAGAAACTTAAAGAGCCGATCAAAACAGAGCCTTCAATGGATGAGAATCTCTCTGCTCTGATCTATAAAATGATCCACCCTGATGAGTATAAGCGTGCAGAAGTTTTTTCTGAACTTAATGAGTTTATAACCATTTATTAAAGGCATCACTAATATGATTAAGTAAGAATTATAGGATTATTCCTTTTTTGTTATCCCTGCGAAGGCAGGGACCCAAGAGTTAATGTATTTCTGATAATAAGAGCCTGTTTGACTCCTGCCTTCGCAGGAGTGACGAAACTTCTTTCTTAGTTTTATACCTATGAACAGCACTCTAAGTTTTAACAGTTAGTTATACCCTTATTATATAGATA
>JAUWLG010000122.1 GCA_030613795.1 Helicobacteraceae bacterium | reverse complement strand
GCGAAAACTGGTAAATTTGTTAAGTACATCAAGGGTCTAACGACTCCAACGTTTACTTACTCTATCGAGCACAGACAAACTATCCCAGGTGCATAAGCACTAGTTCTCACCAAAGGAGGCAACTCCTTTGGTACCTCTTTACACCCTTCCTTAAAAACTTTCTTTTTATTTTCTAATTCTAAAATATTAACTATTTCATTACTATTGTCATACTTCTGACTTCTTAACAAAATATACATGTGTTTTTTCCTGTATATACATTCCCTCTAATCAAACTGACTGAACTAAACTTTTTGAATTACTTTATATCACTAGGATGTTACTTTTCTTCTTTGCTCGCACAAAGCAGAAACCTAACGAAAAGAAGAAAGTGCGATGACGGGTTCAGTTACTGTTAGAAGTATCAAATTCTTGGAGTCACGAAACCTCTCCGGCTACAGTAACTGTACCAAGACGCAGTAATTTGTCGACAATACTCCAACTTAGTCAAAAGCGTAAGCTTTTAAATACAAATCAATGCGTTACCGTTTTACTTTTATCGTGGCATCTACAAAGCTGACTGTAAGGAGGGAGCGGCCGTTAAGAAAACGGCTTTGTTTAAGCGTAGCGAGTTAGTCGTTTTTAGGGAGTGAACGAGTGTAAGGAAGGCACCCGATAGCTATCGGGCTTGAAGCCGTCACGAGCGCTTTTTACGATACGGAATTTAGTTCCGTCCTGTACGGCACTTTAGTGCTGTGTGGTTTCGTTTTTTGCGAGTAAAAAAGGAAAGAGTGTGTTCAGAAAAATACTACCCTAAAGAAGGATTTACAAGCCCAAAAAAGAAACATTATTGATATAAACAAATTTTATACCCTCCCTTGATATGCGTCAATGCTTTATTTGCCTAAATCCCTTACTATATGCTCATGTAACTACTTATCCAAGTTTTGTTTGGATAGTATGTAAATAAATTTTAAAGAAAAACGATGAGACTTAGTTTACTTTTATCACTTGCTTTTTGCTCTGCCCTACTTGCACAAGAAGTAGATGGAAAAAAAGTCTTTGAGACACACTGTTGGGGTTGTCATCACCAGACAGCTGTTGCCTTTGGACCGCCATTCAGCGAAATCGCAGACAAACGCACAAAAGATGAGATCAAAGCCTATGTCATCTCTCCAGAGTCGATGTATAAAGCCTTTGGTTATAAACGTACGGTAATGACACAGTTTGATCTGAGCGACAACGAGCTTGATCTTATCTCTGACTATATCCTCACCTATAAAGGTAAAAAATAATGTTTAGACTTTCTAACCTGATCAGTTCTGTGGTAGAGGACAAGCCTGAGCGCATACTCAATGGTTCTATTGCGATCTGGAACTTTACAAACCGCTGTAACCTCTCCTGCATGCACTGCTACTCCAAATCAACCTTGGATGAAGTCGACACGCTGACCACTGAGCAGATCAAAAAGACGATCTTAGAGATGAAAGCTAATGGGGTCAAGTTTATTATCTTCTCTGGCGGTGAACCGCTGACGCGTAAAGATCTTTTCGAGATCGCTGATTTTTGTAAAGAGAACGGCATCATTACATACTTGTCAAGTAATGGACTCTACTTTACCAAGGGAAACATACAACGCATTGTGGATACCTTTAATTATGTCGGCGTCAGTATTGACGGTGATGAGCCGACCCACGACTACTTCCGTGGACTCAAAGGTGCCTTTAGAGAGACGCTTAAAGCCGTACAGCTTGCAAATGCTACGGGTGCCAAGGTCGGTATCAGGTTTACTATCACAAAAGAGACACTGGGCTCTCTAGAGTATATCTTTGACCTTGTCGAAAAAGAGAATATCCCTAAGATCTATATCTCACACCTTGTCTACTCAGGCCGCGGCCTTGACAACTTAAAAATGGATCTGACCAAAGAGCAGCGCCGCAAGGCAGTTGAGTTTATCCTGGATAAAGCCTTTGAGTATTATGAGACAGGCAGAGATATCGAGATCGTGACAGGTAACATGGAGATGGATGCAGTTATGTTTTTAAACAGATTTGCTGAAAAATACCCTGAGCTAAAAGAGATAATGCGAAAGCGTCTTGTCACCTGGGGCGGAAACAGTGCCGGTCGTAAACTTCTCAATATCAACTCTGAAGGTGACGTTCGACCAGACCCATTCTTCCCACTGACGGTCGGTAATATCATCGAGCAGGATTTTGGTGACATCTGGCAAGGCGGCGAACTGCTGGACCAGCTGCGTATTCACCCAAGAACACAGATCGGCGGTATCTGTGCTGATTGTGAGCAGATCGATATCTGTAACGGCGGTTCACGTGCCCGTGCTTATGCTATTACAGGTGATCTATGGAGTGAAGATCCATCATGTTATTTAACTGAACAAGAGAGAAAGAGAGACTAATTATGTTGAAGAGATTATTACTAAGTAGCGTACTTTTAGGCTTAAGCTTTACAAGCGTAAATGCACAAGGCGTCAACCCTATTCTGTCCGCTATGAACACCAATGAGAAGATCTTTGTTGTTGAGAGAGAGAGCAACTCTCTCGCAGTAATCGACAGAGGGATGACAAAAGGTCATATGAAGGGCATGCACAACATGAACCATGGCGTTGTCAAGTTTGAGGGCAAAGATGGTTATGTCATCAGTCGCGACGGTTGGGTTGTTAAGTTTGACCCTGAAAAAGAGGTCATTGTAAAAGAGCTCAAGACTAGTGATAGTGCTATCGGTTTTACCATCACCAAAAACTTTTTAGCTGTTGCCAACTACGCAAAGAAAAGCGTTGACATCTTAGACAGAGACCTGAACCCACTGCAGTCATTTGAGACAGGCTCTAAGAATGTAGGTATCAAGACCTACAAAGAGTATCTCATCTTCTCACAGATGGACAATGACAAGATCACTGTTTTAAAAGATACAAACTTCGGAAAAGGTCTTCCAAAATTCGTCATCCACAAAGAGTTTGAAGATGTTGGCGTCATGCCATTTGACGCCATGATCAAAGACAACAACTTTATTACCGGTTTTTTCAAAAGTGATTACTTTGGTGTTGTCAACTTAGACACGATGAAGTACTCTAAGATCGACATCTTGCTAGAGGACAGAAAGCCTGTTCTCAAAGTCCCACACTTCGGTTTCTGGAGTATCGGCGGCGGATATGTCTTTATCCCGGCTGTTGGAAACAACAAAGTCTTGGTCTATACACCTGACTTTAAATTTGTAAAAAACATTGAGACTGAGGGTCTGCCTGTCTTTACGGCACTATCGCCGGACAAAAAGTATCTGGCAGTGACATTCAGCGGTAAAAAGTTCCCAGTCATACAGATTATCGATACTAAGACACTGAAGATCATCAAGCGTTTTGAATTTGACGGTAAAGTCCTGCATGTTAGATGGTCTGAGGTTAGACCTAACCTCTATGTCTCTGTCAATGACACCAATAAAATTGCGGTTATTCATACAAAAGAGTGGTACCTCACTCGTGAGATCTTCCAGATCAAAAAACCATCAGGTATCTTTCTCTACGAGGAAGCCAAATAACGGTTTACTTGTCTATTTTATAGACATAGGTCAAGAAGTTAATACAGTAAAATCGAGTACACTACTAGAAGTTAAAGCAAGGATACATTATGGGTAAAGTTTATCTTACCGGTGCCGGTCCAGGGGACATCGAACTATTGACAATGAAAGCATTTCGTGTTGTCAAAGAGGCTGATGTCATTATCTATGACCGCTTAGCAAACCCTGACATTCTCAAAGAAGCAAAGAGCGGCTGTGAGTTTGTCTATGTCGGTAAAGAAGACGGCAGGCACATCATGCCGCAAGATGAGATCAACGAGACGATCTATCAGAACGCACTAAAATATGAGAACGTTGTTCGCCTTAAAGGCGGTGACCCTTTTGTCTTTGGACGCGGTGGGGAAGAGGCAGCGTACCTTTTTGAAAGAGACATTAAGTTTGAGATCATTCCCGGTATCACCTCTGCCGTCAGTGCTCCAGCCTATGCAGGTATTCCTGTAACACACCGTGGTGTTGCCGTCTCATTCCGTGTTGTAACAGGGCATGAGTCACCTAACAAAAAAGAGTCTCAGATCCCTTGGAACAACTTTAAAACAGATGACACTATTGTCTTTTTAATGGGACTACACAACCTGCCGATGATCAGTAAAAAACTGATCGAGATCGGTAAGCCGGCTGACTACCCTTGTGCTGTCATCTCTAAGGGAACCACTAAAGATCAGCAAGTTGTTGTCGGTACCTTAGCCGACATTACTCAAAAGGCTAAAGGCATCCCTACCCCTGCTCTGATCGTTGTTGGTAAAGTCGTTGAACTTCGTCAACAACTGAAGTGGTTCGAGCAGTAATACGTATTTAGAACAATACTTTTTGTTCTAAGACAGAGCCTTTACTAACTTCAATCCTCTCGTCATTCCGTACTTGATACGGAATCTACTCTTTTCTTACTTCATTGACTATCGTGAACTTTTATCTCTTATTGAACTTTTTAAATTACTTCATATCACTAGTATGTCACTTTTTCTTCTTGCTTGCCCAAGAAGAAAAACTAACGAAAAAGAAGAAGTGCAATACCCTTCGGCACTATGACCTTGCTATACTAAAAAACTTTCAACCTACCGGTCTAATTGGCGGTTAGACGCCAATATTTGCTTGAACTCCCGAACGGATAATCATTTCTAGATACACAAGCCTCAATATCCTTATATACTTTCAATCCTTCACTATGTTCGACACAAAACATTATCTTTTTCCTACAATTTAAACAGGGATAAAAGCGTTAGCTTTTACATTCAAATCAATACGTCACCGCTTGCTCTTTTCGTGGCATCTACAGCGCTGACTGTAAGGAGAGAATGACCGTTAAGATGAGACCCGTTAAGTAAAAGCCAACTGCTTGGCTTTTATAGGGTTGGAAACAGAGTTGTTATGCGTAGCTTCAACGCCGTAGACCTTATGAGCATAGCGAGTTAGTCGTTTTTAGGGAGTGAATGAGTGTAAGGAAGGTACCCGATAGCTATCGGGTTGTGACCAAAGGAAATGCCCTCGGGTAAAGCCGTCGCGAGCGCTTTTTACGATACGGAATTTAGTTCCGTCCTGTACGGCACTTTAGTGCTGT
>JAUWLG010000314.1 GCA_030613795.1 Helicobacteraceae bacterium | reverse complement strand
GAACTCTTTAAACTCACCTTTTAGCCATTCACCTGATTGAAGTTCCATCCAGTCAAATGCTTTTGCCGGGGGTACTGCATTTTCCAAGTACTCTGCATGAACAAACGGTTGCGTCATAAAAAGTGCAAGGAAAAGTGCAAGTAACTGTTTTATAAATGTAAATTTCATTTTTTTTTGCTCCTAAATATTCTTTAAATTGTACTCAAGGAGTGATTATGAGCAGTTAAAATATGTGTGTTGCTCTGCTACAATATCTCTTAGAGATTACATCCAAGGAAAAATCATGAGCCAAGCCTACTTTTTAACCATAGATGCCGGGACAGGAAGCGGTCGGGCTGTTATATTTGACACCCTTGGCAAGCAGATAAGTATTGGTCAGCAAGAGTGGACGCATCTGAGTGAAGAGGGTGTTGCCAACTCTATGGGCTTTGACTACGTGACAAACTGGAAGATCTTACAAGAGTGTATTAAAACGGCTATCTTTAAGGCGGGCATTAAAGCCTCATCTATTAAGGCAGTGACGGCGACTAGTATGCGCGAGGGGATCGTTCTCTATGATAAAGAGGGCAATGAACTTTTTGGGGTTGCCAATGTCGATGCAAGAGCAGATAGAGAAGTCGCTGAACTTAATCGAGACTTTCCTAAAAGTGAAGCAGCATTTTATGCCCAAAGCGGTCAGACCTATGCACTTGGGGCTTTGCCGCGTCTATTGTGGTTAAAACGAAACAGGCCGCACCTTTATGAAAAAACAGCGTCTATGAATATGATCAGTGATTGGGCATTGACGAAGCTCTCGGGTGTGATCGCCAGTGAACCATCCAACGCCGGCACTTCGGGTGTCTTTTCACTTGAAACACGCCAATGGGTCCCGGAGATGGCAAAAAAAGTGGGGCTCAAAGATGACATCTTCCCTCCCGTTTATGAGAGTGGTACCATCATTGGTGAGGTGACAAAAAAAGCATCAGAAGAGACAGGCTTGGCAGTTGGAACGCCGGTAGTAATGGGCGGTGGAGACGTACAGCTCGGTTCTGCCGGACTGGGTGTTGTTGAAGCAGGTGAGGTCGCTGTTCTTGGTGGTACCTTCTGGCAGCAACTGGTCAACATGCCGACGGCTAAGACAGACCCCAACATGGACATCCGGGTTAATCCCCATGTCATACCCGGTATTTCACAAGCAGAGGGCATTACCTTCTTCTCCGGTTTAGTGATGCGCTGGTTTAGAGATGCCTTGTGTCAAGGTGAAGTGGCTGAGGCAAAACGAAGAGGCATAGACCCGTATGCCTATCTCGAAGAGCTGGCCTCAAAAGTACCTGTCGGCTCTAACGGTATTTTGCCCATCTTTTCAGACACAATGCACTACGGCAAGTGGTACCACGCGGCACCATCTTTTTTAAATCTATCTCTTGATCCTGCTCTATCATCTAAAGGGGCGATGTTCCGTTCGCTTGAAGAGAATGCTGCGATCGTCTCGATGTTAAACCTAGAAGCGATCTTTACATTTACCGGGGTACAGAGTGACAGTATTACATTCGCTGGTGGTGCGAGCAAGGGTGCTTTATGGTCACAGATCTTGGCAGATGTAACGGGTAAAGAGGTGAAGATCCCTAATGTCAATGAAGCAACATCACTTGGCGGTGCTTTCGCCTGTGGTGTTGCAACAGGCGAGTACAAAAGTATCGCTGAAGCGGCAAAAAGTTTAGTGCAGTGGGACAAAAGCTACACACCAGACAGCAAGAATTATGCCAAGTACCAAGAGATTGCTCAGCAGTGGCAAGCGGCTTACGCTGTGCAGCTGAAATTGGTCGATGAGGGCATTACCACTTCCATGTGGAAGGCCCCAGGACTCTAACATTTTGCTATAATTCTCTCTATCTAATTAAGAGGATAAACCATCAGTGCGGTTCATCTGCACGTGAGCTCTCTGCTAAAGAGAACCTAGTGTTAACATGAAAATCGTAAGAAAAAGCCAACTGCTTGGCTTTTTTAGATTTGGAACCTAAGGCGTTATGTCTAGCATCGCTGAAGGCTTAAAAAGGAGCTTTGCTCCTTTGGCGTTATAAAATATAGGAGACAAAATGACAATTACAAAACGTGTAACATTTATCGCTAAACCTGACGGTATTGATAAGATGAAAGCACTATTAACGGCGATGGTAGAACCTTCAAAAGCAGAGGATGGATGTATTTTCTACGAGATTGTTCAATATGAAAACAAGCCCGAAAAATTTATGGCGGTAGAGACATGGAGGGACGAAAAAGCCCTCGATGGACACAAGACATCAGCCCACTACAAAGTGTACAAGTCGAGTTACGAGCCGTACTGTTTAGATAAATACACCGATGATCTAGAAGTTCTAGGGTAAATTCTATTTTTCTATTTTTCTAATTTCTATAACCTTCTTGAAAAAAACTTAAAAAAATAAAATAGTTCGCCCAACTATATGAATACACTTTTTAAATCAGATAAAATTTCTCTGATTTATATCTCAGAAAGTAACAGATTACTGATTAG
>JAUWLG010000144.1 GCA_030613795.1 Helicobacteraceae bacterium | reverse complement strand
GGTTATCAGACCTTCAAGAGTCAGCGGGATAACATTAGGATTGAGGCTGAGAATACGGCAAACGAGTTTGAGACCCGTATTCAAGCAGGGGTAGGATCTATTCTTTATCTGCATGCTGCTGCCGGTGAGATCTACAAAAATAGAGAGATCCCACTGGAGTATGCTTTAAAAGTACATGAGGTCAATGCCAAAGGCGATTTTGTCTTGGATATTCCTGAACTCTCTAACTTGACAGGTTTCGATGGTATGGAGAGCTCAACAAAAGTTGTTCATGAGATGGCGAGCTCGTTAGCTTTGACTCGATATTTTAAAATTATTAAGGGACTAAACAAGAGTTTTGTACGGGTTTATTACGCGTCAAAACATCGATTTTCAACAAGTTATCCTTATGTTTGGTCCGATCAGTTTATGTGGAACGCCTCTATGCTTGAAAAACCTCTTTGGCTCTTTGCAACACCAACCCTGAATCCTAAAGGAGCTCTCTTTTTTAGCCCTCTGCATAAATGTGTACGAAAAGAGAAAATCCTGGTCACTATTGGACATCCTATCTATAACAAGAAAGAGTTTCTCGGTACTGTTAACCTTGACATAGCAGTGGCTTCTGAGAGTGCTTTCTTAGAGAGTAAAAACCTTCATAATGGAACCTATGTCATTGTTAATCGTGAAGGAGAGATCCTTGCAGCAAGTGGTCTTGATGGGTATACCGATACAGTTGTCCAGCGTGCAAAACAGCTCCTTACTCCAGAGATCTTAGCAACAGAGGCAACTGGTGAAGAGCATGTCTCATTGGGGAGCGATTATGTCTATGTCAGAGCCTTTAGAAGTGCGCCTTGGAAGCTCTACTATATTAAAAATAAAGTAGATATCTACATCAACTCTCTCTATTATGTTGGGATGATGTTTATTGTTATCCTCTTGCTCTTTAGGGTCAAAACCTTGATAAAACGCCTTTCATCGTCCCGTGATGAACTTGAGCATCAAGCCTTAACGGATCCGATGACAAAGCTTTACAATAGACGGTACCTGTCAGAGATCACCCAGCATCTTTTAGGATTGATGCGTCGTAACAACTCACAACTCGCAGTGGTTATACTGGATATTGATAAGTTTAAAAATGTCAATGATACTTATGGTCATCAAGTGGGTGATGATGTCATTATCAAACTTGCACAGACCCTGCAAAAGCATACACGAAAAAGTGATGTGATCTGTCGTCTTGGCGGTGAAGAGTTTGTCATCCTTCTTCCTGATACAGGAGTTGAGGGTGCTATGTCAGTGGCTGAGACGCTGCGTTGTGAAGTTGAAAAACTGTTGATTACACTGGGTGACGAGATAGAGCTTCGTTTCACCATTAGTATAGGCGTTTCGCAGGTTAAGAAAGATGAGCAGAATTTTGATGCGGCAATGACACGTGCTGATGCAGCTCTGTATGAGGCAAAAGAGAGTGGTCGAAACAGAGTCTGTCGTGCTAAATTATACTGAGGCTGACTAGGGTTATTAGAGGTGCCCTAAGAGGTCTTTACGATACCAAAAGGCATATCCATTTCTTAAAGCAAAACCAGTATAAAGAAACCTTAAGCAGTCTATAACAACAGTTGGAATATTATTCATCAACGAATTAGGATAAATATTGTCCTATTTAAATCAATAATCATTATCGAGGGAAAAATATGCAAGTCTATATGGATAACAATGCGACAACAATGGTCGACCCTCAGGTACTTGAAGCGATGATGCCATACTTCACAGAGCAGTATGGTAACCCAAACTCATTACACAAGTTTGGTACTGCTTCTCACCCTGCTATCGCTAAGGCGATCGATCAAGTTTACACGGCTATTAATGCAGCAGATGCAGATGACATCATCTTTACATCATGTGCGACTGAGTCAAACAACTGGGTTCTTCAGTCAGTTTGGATCGACAAGATCCTTAACGGTGACAAAAACCACATCGTGACAACTGAAGTTGAACACCCGTCAATTCTTTCAACATGTAAGTTTTTAGAAGACCAAGGTGTTAAAGTAACGTATCTTCCGGTAAATGAAGAAGGTATTGTCGAAGCACATACGGTTAAAAGTTTTATCACTGAGAAGACAGCACTTGTCTCTATTATGTGGGCGAACAATGAGACTGGAATGATCTTTCCAATTCCTGAGATCGGTGAGATCTGTAAAGAGAAAGGTGTACTTTTCCATTCTGACGGCGTTCAAGCAGTTGGTAAGATCCCTGTAGACATGCAAGCGGTAAACATTGACTTTATGTCAATGAGCGCGCACAAGTTCCACGGACCAAAAGGTATCGGTGCACTTTACATTAAGAACTCTCAAGCGCTATCACCATTAATGCACGGTGGTGAGCACATGGGTGGTCGTCGTTCAGGAACACTAAACGTACCTTTTATTATCGGTATGGGTAAAGCGATGGAGATCGCAACACAAAACATCGAAGAGAAGATGTCAACGATCGCTGCACAGCGTGATCGTTTAGAAGATGCTCTTCTTGCAGCGATCCCTGAGACTATGACAGTCGGTGATCGTTCTAACCGTACACCAAATACTATTCTTATCTCGATCCGCGGGGTTGAGGGTGAAGGTATGCTTTGGGACCTTAACAACGGTCAGATCGGTGCATCAACAGGTTCTGCCTGTGCATCAGAAGATCTGGAAGCAAACACGGTAATGCTCGCTATCGGTGCTGATAATGAGCTGGCACACACGGGTATCCGTCTGAGCCTTAGCCGTTTCACAACAGACGAAGAGGTTGATTATGTTATCAACCACTTTAAAGATGCGGTTTCACGTCTGCGTGCGATCTCAAGTTCGTACGCAAAAGTACAACCAACACCGGGCGGCGAAGTTCAAGAGTGCGAGCTACACCACCACTAATTGTTTCACAATTAGCGTGGCCCCTCTATTTGATGGGAACGTAAAAGGAGCAAAAGCCCCTTTTACTACACTAGCCGCTAAGGCACTGAAGCTTGACTCTTTCGGAGTCAGAAGAGAACGAAAGAAAATAAATATTTGAGAAGAAAGGATTTAAAATGGCAAAAAGTGACATTTTAGGCGACTCTTTATGGGACGCATACTCTAATAAAGTAACAACATTGATGAATAACCCTCAACACCAGGGTGAGATCACAGAAGAAGCGGCCGCGAGCAATGGCAACAAGCTTATCGTTGCTGACTTCGGTGCAGAGTCTTGTGGTGATGCAGTACGTCTATACTGGGAGATCGACCCGGAATCTGACAAGATCGTAAACTCAAAATTTAAAAGTTTTGGTTGTGGTACTGCGATTGCATCTTCTGATGTAATGACAGAGCTTTGTATCGGTAAAACAGTTCAAGAAGCGGTTAAGATCACAAACATCGATGTTGAGATGGCCCTTCGTGACGATCCTGAGACTCCGGCAGTTCCACCGCAAAAGATGCACTGTTCAGTAATGGCGTACGACGTTATTAAAAAAGCAGCTGGTCTTTACTTGGGTGTTGACTCAGAGTCGTTCGAAGAAGAGATCATTGTGTGTGAATGTGCACGTGTCAGTCTTGGAACACTTCAAGAGGTCATTAAACTAAATGACTTGACAACAGTTGAGCAGATCACAGACTACACTAAAGCGGGTGGTTTCTGTAAGTCTTGTATCAAGCCTGGTGGTCACGAAGATCGTGAGTACTACCTTGTTGATATCCTTGCGGACACTCGTAAGCAGATGGACGAAGAGAAGATGGCAGCAGCAGCAGACGCTGGTGCAGCCGGTGACTTCGAAGGTATGACGCTTGTTCAGCAGATCAAAGCGATCGATGCTGTAATTGACGAGAGTGTTCGTCAGTTCCTTGTAATGGATGGTGGTGACATGGAAGTTATCGACATCAAAAACTCTGATGAGTATATCGATGTATACATTCGCTATCTTGGTGCTTGTAACGGATGTGCTTCATCTTCTACAGGTACGCTTTATGCGATCGAGTCGACTCTTAAAGAGAAGCTGTCAAATAAGATTCGCGTTCTCCCTATCTAATCAAAGTTCCAGCTTCGGCGCATCTTGCACCGGAGTTCACCTCTCAACGTACCAATGTACGTCTTCGGGCTCACATCCGGCACAATCTACACCAAATCTGAAACTTTGATCTACTTCTTTTATACTATCTATAAATTTAATTCTTCTATTTAAAACAATATTTTATAACTTGTCTTGTCAACTACTATTGTCAAAATATCTCAACTTGAACAAGTTTAAAAAATTGATTTAACGTTTCAGCTTTCTGTTTATTTTTTTGTGGCTATAATAGTTTCAAGGCAGTTATAAAACAAAGTAATAAGTTGTCTAACTGCTTATCTCAGCTGAAGGACTCCTCTTGAGTGATTCACAAAACTGTTATCTCCTAGACACCTCCGTTATCTTAGATGATCCCATTAATATTCTCCGAATCTCCGAGAACCATGAAAATTGTGTTGCTATTACTGACATTGTTTTAGCCGAACTCAATAATAAAAAAGATGATATGCGCTCTGACGCGGGTTTTCGTGCCAGAGAGTTTTTCAGACTCTCAGATAATGATATGGGTTCAACGATCAGCTTTGAAGAGCTGCCCGATTGCCTTAAACACTGTTTGAAAACAGAAATGTGTAAAGATGATCTCTTTTATAGCTTAGTTTTGCAGTTTGAAACATATCTCATAGGAAACCATGATTTTGAAAATTAGATAAAGATTTACATTTTCTATCGCAGTAATTACCGTATGGATCGT
>JAUWLG010000218.1 GCA_030613795.1 Helicobacteraceae bacterium | reverse complement strand
TCTAACGCTTAAGACCGGGAATAGCGATCTCACGGCCTTTCGCTTTGTCTGTTACATACACTTCGAGTGCTACCATCTCTGGTGATCCTAATGGGATCACGGCTAAAAGGGCGTTGTTCATACACCCTTGAAAACGTCTTTGAAGCGTTCTCAATGATGATTTTGTCATACGATACGCCGGCCAAGTAGCAGCAGCTTTATTCGCTTCAGAACCAAGGTCCGGAAGCGGTTGTGTACGTAAGATCCCGCCAATCACATCCGGTGAGTGACAGCTCATACATGAGAGACCGCGTCCGCCACGCTTTGTGTTGAACACTTCATCACCCAGTGCATACGCTGCTTTCATCTGCGGATTTGCATTCACATCGATGTTGATCATCTCTTCATTGGCGATTGATTTTGCGTAAGCGCTCATCGCAAACATATCTTTGCTTTTGAGTTTATAAGGCTTATGTCCGTTTTGCGCCATCAAAGCCTGTAGCACCTGGTCAAGACCCGCTACCATATCAAGCTTGTCGATGTAGCGTGGAAAACCTGCAATATAAGCAGGAAGATCATCTTCACTGACACCTAGAAACTTTGCAAGTCCTGCATCACCGCCACAAAACTCTTCGAGCGCCTCGTTGCCTGATTCCACCATGATATCTGCCGGATTGTTCTCTAACATCTCAGCATACATAGCACGGTCAGCATCACTCATAGCGAACTGTTCGCCACCAAAAGCCAACACACCAATCAATGCTGATGCAAGTATAATTTTTTTACCCATCATCACTTAGCCTTTCGGTTTGATTTTCTTGCTTTTCTCGTTTACTTCACCCTGATTGTCTTTATAAACGACTTTCAGCTCGCCCTTACCAGGTACTTTAAAGTAAATCGTGAAAACTGGGTTTGTCGAAAGAGACTCCCATGTTTTCATCGTTGTGATCGGCTTACCATTGAATGTGAAGTTCACTTCATTGATATAGTGTGCCGGAACGATCTTTCCTGTCTTCTTATCTTTACGCATTCCCGTTTCCATCGGGTGCATAACCATGAAACTTACTTTAACGATCTCGCCTGTTTTATATTTCTTCGGCTTGATCTTGATTAGTGATTTTCTCTTTTCCATTATTTTTTTCCTTTTTAATCTTCAATATATGGTGTCTCTATCACTAGAAGATCAGCCACAACCGCCGATAGTTACTTTTACGTTTTGTGAAGCGCTTAGAAACTCGCCTTTGCTTGTCTCTACCAGCACCATCACATCTTGTGATGTTCCCAATTTGACACGTGTTGCCAACATCGCTTTTCCGTTTGCCGGTGTCAACATAACATCAGCACAGCGTACATTGCTGTTTTTTGTAGCGAAGATGTGAATCGCTTTAATATAGTCATCATCTGTCATTGGCGAGTCAACCTCAACCGTTACCGGAACAACCGCGCCGTTTTCAGCGATCTGAGGTGCTTTAAGATGTACCTTTGGTGAAGCAACTACAGGTTTTCCGCCCGTAATTGCCTGTACTGCAGCATCAATGCTGAATGCGTTTGGTCCTTTTGGCGCCTCAGCTGCCATTACCATACCTGGTACTACAACTGTTGAAGCAGCTGCTGCCAATCCAAGTCCTCTTAAAAATGATCTTCTTTGCATACGTTCTCTCCTCTTATTTCTTGATTGATACGATGTATGATGTAATGTCACAGATCTCGCGTTCTGTAAACAGGCCTGTTGTCAGGTTGATCGTCATATGCGTGTCCGCATTGTCAACACGGGCATCCGCTATCTTTTGATAGACATATTGGTTATTACGTACACCTGTTTTGATGAAAAAATCATGGTATGACGTTAAGTCAGGCCCAATGTTTCCACCACCTCTAGCCCCTTCAATGTTATGACACGCAACACAATTTCCGTACTGTTTTGTCGGAATCTTGTCTTGTGGTCTATAGGTCTTTCCAGGTTTCATCTGTGTTCTTGCAAGTCCAGGCGGCAGTTTGCCTTTTGCTTTCTTACCGCTGAGATTATGAAAAATAAAATCCCCTCTTGCAATCGCATCTTTGTCATCTGTGATACAGCCTGCAGGCATAGTGAAAACCTTGGCAGGACCCAAAAGGTCTTTTGCAATGATCTTGCTTGCGTCCGGACGTTCCACCGCGTTACTTAGATCTGCTGCAAATGCCAGACCTAAACCGAGTGTTGTGCTTAGTAGCAACAATCTGTTCATGTAGCTTCTCCTTAATTGATTTGGAAGATTGTAACAGCTGAATGTAAAAATAGTGTAAAGATTGCTATTAAATTAAATGATAACACTTATAACTGATTTTATAAGTATTTAATATAGTTATAGGGCGCTTCTAAAACCCTAGTCAGTCTCAGAGTGAAGAAGAAGTATGAGATCCGTTTTTTCTTTTTTTGAGGCTTAGCCGTAGCTAAGTCGATAAGAAAAAAAGGCGAAGATTGTGCTTCTACTTCACTCCTTTTGGGCGATAGAGAGACACAATTGTAGGCTATTAATATGACCTTACTCCTATAAAAGTACATTTAATACTTTTATAGGAAATATCGTTGCAGCTTCTCACCTTAGCTATGGCTAAGGTTTCAAAGCTACGCCTTGATTATGAATCTCTCTCTATCGCTGAGACTAACTAGGGTTTTAGAGGTGCCCTATATTATGACTTTAGGAGTGATGGGGGAAAGGAGTAGGTGAAGGTACTGCCTTTTTTTGGCGTTGATTGCACGGCAAGCTCGATGCCGGTCTCTTCCATAATGGATTTGACGATATTAAGGCCGATACCGAAACCGCCCTTGCCGGTCTCTTCTCTATAGTAGCGGTCGAAGATCTTGTCAGTGTCTTCGATGCCGAAACCATAATCTTTAAAGATCAGTTCACAGCGATCAGCAGAGCGCTTAAGCGTCACTTCGATTTTACTCTCCTCATAAGAGTACTTGATCGCATTGGAGATGTTGTTGTCGATGATACGCTGCAGCTGTGTCGCATTAAAATGAAGGGTGATGTCATCTTCGACATCGGCAAAGATCACAATAGCTTTCATCGCAGCGACCTCATCGAAATAGAGAATACGTTCACGCACAAAGGCACTCGCATCGATATTCTCATACTCAAAGACGATCTGTTGGTTCTTAATAAGGTAATCCATATCGTTATAGATGTTCGAAAGGGTCTTCGTTGCCGCCTTGATGCGCTGCAGGTATTTGTTTTTAGGATTTTTCATATTATACAGATCGATATTGACATTGATAATACTCAAAGGAGTGTTGATCTCGTGCATAGAGTCTTGGATAAAACTGTCCAGTTTCTGGTTGACCCGTTTGAACGGCAGTGCAAAACGGTTCAGAAAGAAGAGCGAAAGCGAAAAGACCACAACGACGATTGCAAGCAGTATCGTCACCACTCTCTGATAGACCGGCGCATAACTGAGCTGATTGCCGACGATCAGATAGTCCGCATCAAAATAGCGATAAGGCGGCAGCGCCACGATCAAGTAGGCATATTGCGTATTATCTATATGATAACCGCTCGAGAAATGCTCCAT
>JAUWLG010000129.1 GCA_030613795.1 Helicobacteraceae bacterium | reverse complement strand
ACGAAAGCAGTACGTGCTGGCGGTACTGCTGTGGGCAAAAATCCGAATGCCCCTACAGTCCCTTGTCATCGTGTTGTCCCAAGCAGTGGAAAAATCGGTAACTACTCGGGAGAGGGTGGTGTTGACACAAAGATAAAACTGCTTGAGGATGAAGGTGTCGTCATTAAAGATGGCAAGATTATCGCCTTTGAACATTGTATGTACAACTTTACATAAAAATTTATACCGACGGCAAGCTAGAAGATTTTTTTTGAGTAATACTTTCTTAAACATCAGGACATCTTTAATATCTAATGAATGCTCTTGAGAGACACGATGTATACTAATAGTAAGTAAGCCATCAAAAAAAGGAGATGAGATGAAGATCCTGATCTTTGGCGCTTCTAATGGTATTGGTCATCAGTTGTTAAAGCTTGCATTAGATGAGGGACATAAGGTCACTGCTCTTTTACGATACCCCGAAAAATTACAGATAACAGACCCTGATCTGCATATTGTTAAAGGCGATATCCTGGATCTGCCTGTTGTCGCAGATGTCATAGCCGGTCAAGATGCAATATGTGTATGTATAGGTATACCGCCTACATTTAAACCGGTCGAAGTGTTTTCCAAGGGACTTGAGAACGTATTAACCTCTATAGACAAAAATTCAGAACAAAAACTTATTGTGATCACTGGGATAGGAGCAGGAGACAGTAGCGGGCATGGTGGGTTTTTATATGACCGCATCTTTAAACCGCTTCTATTAAAAGAGATCTATAAAGATAAAGACCGTGAGGAGCTCCTTATTAAAGAGAGTCATACACACTGGATGATAGTGCGTCCCGGTTTTCTTACAAATGGGTCAAGAACTGGTCAGTATAGAGTTATTGAAGACTTGACGGGTATTACAGCCAAAAAGATATCGCGTTTGGATGTAGCAGACTTTATGTTAAAACAGTTAAAGACGCCAACATATTTTAAACGAACGCTACTTGTGACATATTAAAGTCAGAAGCGGTTTATCCCATTCAGCTGAGAGTAGCTTTTACACCGTTTCGACATGTTCATCACCTTATATAGATGCTATAATATTTGTTAATTAAAATAGAGACAGATGATGAATAAAAATCAAAGTTATTTAGGCTTGGGGCTTTTAGCTCTAGTCATTTTATTGGGTGCCGTAAATCTGGCAACGGTTGAGTTGTTTTACAGGCTTTTGATAGGCTTAGGATTTGGATATGCTTTAGCCCGTGCATCTATGGGATTTGCGGGGAGTGTGAACCGTTTGAGTCGTACAGGTTCATCGACTCTGGCCTCGGCTCTGCTGATCATGTTTGTTCTTACGGCGGTCTTAACCGCCTTTTTCATCTATGACAACGAAGCTGCTTATCGTCTCAACATCTACCCTATAAACTTCGGTCTGATCGTTGGCGGGTTGATGTTTGGATTTGGGATGGCCTTTACCTCGTGTTGTGCAACCGGTTCGCTGACAGATGTAGGTTCAGGTTTTTCACGTGCTTTTGTCAGTATTTTTTTTCTCTCTTTTGGCGTCTTTCTTGGCTTTAATACACAGGCCACAAGTATGTTTGTAAAAGAGTCATGGATCTCTTCATCAAGAGGCGAGCTGTTTCAAGGGGGTGTTTTTCTGCCTGACCTCTTTTTATTTGATGGCTTTAACGGCTATATTGGGGCCACAGTTTTAACCGCACTTTTGGCTGCTCTTGTCATTATGGCTGCTCGTAAGTATGAGCGATACTATAATGAAAAACATAATATAGTTTTGGAGAAGCAGGAACAAAAAAGTGTGATGAGCTATGAAAAGGTGTTTGTGAAACCTTGGAATATGCGGGTAAGTGTCGTTATTATTACACTTCTTTTTGCCTCGCTGCTCTGGCTTTATGACAAGGGGTGGAGCGCCTCTTCTGCCTTTGGGTTATGGTTTGCAAAACTTCTGATGCTTTTTGGTGTTGAGGCTCAGACCTTGGCAGACTTTACGCATCGACCCCTGTCACTTTTTACAACACCTCTGCTTGAACATGGAACGAGTATTCAGAACTTTGCCATTATTATGGGAGCGATCTTTTACCTGCTTATTGCAGGTCGTTTTAAAGCCAAGTTCAAAGCAGGTCTCAGCATAACAGGTAAAGACTTTATGCTCTACGCCTTTGGCGGTTTTATCATGGGCTTTGGAACACGTCTCTCCAACGGCTGTAACGTGGGTGCACTCTACACACCTATAGCCGAGTTTTCTCTCTCAGGATGGCTCTATTTAATTGTTGTGACGATAGGTGGTTTTGCAGGGAACTGGTATGTCAAGAACTATATCAATAAAAGCTGCAGTATCTAACAAAGAGTGAAACAAAGGAATTTTATGAAATATATACGGTCGATTTTTGCATTTATACTATTAACACAGGCAGTCGCAATGGCTGGCACAATATTTACACTTTCTGGCATCAACAAGGTGTATCCAGTAGTAGATATAAGCGGTAAAAAAATCCCTAAAACTTACAAAGCTGTTATTTTAGAGCAGTTAATAGAGACGACAGACGAGCTCAACATTGATACTAGCGAGTATGGTACAAGGTCACTTGCTGTACTTGTCAGTGAGATGTATGTCGGTGAAGAGGTGGTCATCAATGTTAGACTTCTCATCAGTGAGCAGGTGAGTCGTCTGGATGATAAGGAGAAGATTTTTGCGATTACCTATGGTGATAAAAAGTACTTTGTCTTTGATGATAGATTTGAAAATAATCTCGAAGATGCCTTGGACACTCTTTTTATACGCTTCGCAGGTCAATACCGTGAAGAGAACAAGGCGTTAGTTAAAGTTGCTGTGGATAAAAATAGTTTTGCGTCAGCGACAGGGTATGAGACAAACTATGATGCGGCTCTGAAACGTGCTAAAAAAGAGAAAAAAAACATCATGCTTGTTCTGGTCTCAAACTATTGCCCATGGTGTCTCAAGTTTGAAGAGCGGGTTCTTCTTAAAAAAGATGTCAATACTATGATCCATAAAAAATATATTCCACTGATCATCAATAAAGACAAAGAGCCTTTTCCTAAACGTTTTGACAAAGCTTTTACACCTGTTGTACATTTTATAGATTATAAAACTGAGCAGAGTTATGCAAGCGTTGCCGGTTATCATAATAGAGATGAGTTTTTATATCTGCTTAAAAAGGGCAGCGGCAAGTAAGTACCATTGGGGTACCCTGTTTTAACACAGAGTTAACGTTCATTAGCTACAATCTACTATTAATCAACTGGAATTTTAATGACAAAGATCATCAAATATTTTATTAACAACACCTCCTTGAACCATATGCTTTTAGCCGTTTTGCTGATGGCGGGGGTGCTCTCTTACATCAAGATACCAAAAGAGATCTTTCCTGATGTTACACTCAACAAGATCATTGTCGCAGGCGTATATGCCGGAGCGAGTGCCAACACGCTGGACAAGATGGTGGTACGCGACATTGAAGACGATGTCAGCTCAGTCAGCGGGGTCAATAAGATCGAGAGTGTGATCCGTCCGGGGCGCTTCTCTATCATCTTGACACTTGATGATAATGCTGACAGTTATGTGGTCTTAAACAAGGTCAAAGACAAGCTTGCCAATGTCCGTCAAAACATTCCGCCGGACATGAATGAGCCGGTCGCGACGGTTATTGATAAAAACCGTGACCTTATAAAACTCTCAGTCGCTTCTAAAACGGCTGAGTTTGAGAGTTTGTTGGAACAGACCAAACGTGTAAAAAGTAAGATCGCACAGATACCTAATATTTCAGAAGTGGTCATCTATGGTGACTCGGACCAGAAGTTAGAGATCAAGATCGATGATTATGCACTTAAAGCGTATAACCTGAGTGCCAATGATGTCTTGGGTGCTATCCAAAATCTCTCTTATATCTATCCTATCGGTGACATCGATGACATAGACAACTTCATCTATGTCTCTACTGCAAACGGTAAGGCGAACATACAAGAGTGGGAGAACAGTCTGTTAGACATCGGCGGTAAGCAGCTCTATCTCAAAGATATCGCCAGTATCCGCTTTTATCATCCTCAAGATGTCACTTTGTCGACATTTAACGGCGAATACAACCTTGTGATGAAGATATCAAAAGAGACAGAAGGTAACTCGATAGCACTTTCGAAAAAACTGCGTGAGTATGTTGAGGAGACGGTTCAGCCGCAGTATCCAGACCTGCATTTTAACTTTTTTCAAGACTCCTCGGAACCGATCGATGAACGCCTGAGCATTATTATCGCTAACCTTACATTTGGATTGATCCTGATCTTTTTTACGATGTATTTTCTGATCAACCGTAATACGGCTATTGTGGTGACATTAGGCGTACCTTTCGCTTTTATCATCGGCTTGATGTTTATCTATACAGGGGGTTATTCACTTAATATGGTCTCGCTGATCGGGGCACTTTTGGTGGTGGGTATTGCTGTTGATGATGCCGTAGTGGTCTCCGAAAACATTCAGCGTCATATCGATGAAGGGATGGAGCCGGCAGATGCTGCAATAGTAGGTGTCAAAGAAGTTATTCTGCCAATTACCTTGGCGACCTTGACAACTGTTGCCGCTTTCTTGCCGATGTTTATGCTCAGTGGTGAGATGGGGATGTTTATTGTACTCATTCCTATCGTGGTTGTCATGGTCTTGTTCGGTTCACTTATTGAGAGTTTTTTCTTTTTACCCTTACATGCCAAAGAGTTGTTGAAAAAGGGGAGCAAGTCACTTGACTGGTCACCGTTGACAAGGCGTTATGAGGTGGTTTTGCATAAACTGATCCACCATAAAAAACTTACTTTGGCGCTCTTTTTTATTGTGGTGCCGCTTATGACGGTGGGTACACTCAAAACGATGCATTTCCAACTCTTCCCGCCATTTGACGGACGAACGATGAACATTACCGGTAAGATGAACATCAATACGAATCTGGAGACACCTTATAAGATCGCGAACAGTATAGAAACAGTGATCTTGGCGCAAAAAGAGGAACTCTCTATCAAAAGTGTTTCGATGTTAAGCGGTAAACGTCGAAGTCTCTCTAA
>JAUWLG010000086.1 GCA_030613795.1 Helicobacteraceae bacterium | reverse complement strand
ACTAAAGAAGGAAAAGCGATCTATGCCTTACGTAAATCAACCGTTGAAACAGTGTTTGGTATCATCAAACATGTCATAGGATTTAGACAACTGCTACTCAGAGGGTTGCAAAAGACTAAAGGGGAATGGAGTTTAGTCTGTCTTGCTTATAACTTGAAGAGAATGCATACAATTAGAGCCTAATAGAGGCTTACAGGAGACAGTTGTGCACTTTAGTGGCGTTGTTAGACTTCTTTTTAGAGAAAGTTGTACCTGATCTTAGAAATTGGCTGGATATTGCACGCTGTAGTGCTTTCAATCCGACAGACTCCTAGTGATATGAAGTAATTAAAAAATTTGGGGAATAGATCATAGAATTGAGGATAGGGAAGTTACGAAGTTGTATTTAAAAAAAATCACGAGGCTAATAGCCTTATGATTTACAGGCCTACTTTTTGATCTCTAAAAGCTCAATATCAAAAATAAGTGTTGAGTTAGGTGCGATCATCTGTCCAGCACCACTCTCACCGTAAGCTAGGTCAGCCGGGATGACCAGTTGCCATTTCGCACCGACTTTCATAAGTTGAAGTGCTTCGGTCCAACCTGCAATGACACCATTGACCGGGAATGTTGCCGGCTCGCCACGTTGTACTGAACTGTCAAAGACCTGACCATTGATCAAAGTACCGGTGTAGTGCGTTACAACCGTGTCAGTTGCAGTAGGAGTTGCACCTGTTCCCGCTTGTACGACTTTGTATTGAAGACCGCTTGGCAGTGTCACAACACTCTCTTTACTCTTGTTTTGAGCTAAGAATTCTTTGTTTTGTTCAATAAATCCAGACATCTTTTTAGCTGCACGCTCTTGTACTTGTTTTTGAAAATCCATTGTTGCTTGTTGCATCTCTTCATTAGAAAGTTTAGAAGGCTTGCCGTCTAGAGCATCTTGCAGGCCCAACATAAGGGCATCACTGTCAAGAAGATCTTTGGATGCGCTTAGTTGAGCACCAATTTGAAGGCCATAGGTATAACCCACTTTTTCTGCTTGAGTTGATAGTGTCTTTACTGCTGGAGATGGGGTTTCAACTTTAGTAGCTGCTGCAACTTTATCGTCGTTACATCCGAGAACAGAGAAAGCAACTAGAGTAGCTGCAGTTGTAGAGAGTAGGATTTTTTTTGTTATCATAATTCATCTTTGTGTTAAAGTTTTGGACAGTTTAACAGAAGAGGGCAAATAGATGAAAAGATAGAAGTACGGGCGAATGCCCGAGAGAAGAGATAGATTACGCTTTAATGTAAGAGCAGCAGTAGTCAGTAGGTGTTTTAATAATAAGGTCAAACGAACTGTTAGCAGGGACTTCGAAACTACATGGTACGTTAAGTGTTTTAAATGTGTCGTCACCCGGTAGTTTTACCTCAAGTTCACCCGCCATGATCTCCATGATCTCTTTGAGGTCTGTACCAAAAGTGTACTCGCCCGGTAACATAATGCCCAAAGACTTCACGCTTCCATCACTAAACTTTAGTGTACGACTGGTGACCTTTCCGTCATAATAGATATTGGCTGCTTTGACTGCCGTTACATTTGTAAATTCGTCCATTACTTTCCTTTAAGTGGTTTAACTAGTTGTTTGATCTCTTTAGGGAGATGTGCAAAGGCAACTTCATGGGTGCCTTTTGACCCCGGTTCCATACATTTCAATTCAACGGCTTGAACTTCAGGCATAAAACGCATCAGCTTCTCTTGTTTTTGATCCATAGTGAAGATGATGTCCTCTTTTGAGTAATCAACACTTTTTTTCTTTCTTGCCATCTATATAGTCCTATTTTTTATAGATACCGGTATCGGTAACTTCAATTTTTCCAGCATCTTTTAGCGTTGTCAATGAACGTTTATAGTTCTTTTTACTTAGACCAAAGACACTGTTGATCAAGTCTGCATCACTTTTATAATTATAAGGCAGTGAACCGCTGTTTGCTTCTAAAAGTTGCATCACTTTATCGGTAGCGATATCTGTTTTAGCCGCTGTACCGATAGGTTGCAGAGAGATGTCCATGTTGCCATCTTTACGAACGAGTTTGACGAATCCTTTTTTAGTATCACCCGCGGCGATCTCTTCAAAGATCTCATTGGTAAAGAGCATTCCCGAATAGGTGTCGTCAACAATGACCTTATACCCAAGAGGTGTTCTGGCGATCACTAAAAGTTTTACAGGTCTGTTTTTGTAATAACCATCTTCGACTTCATGGGTAAGAAACTGCTTGATCTTCTCAACGCCAAGAAGGCGCTCGCTCTGTTCATCTTTGACAATTCGTAGTATTCGTTTGTCACCGACTCTAAAAGGGGTCTTTTGACGGTTTTTAGGAATAAAAAGATCTTTAGGAAGCCCCCAATCTACAAAGGCGCCAAAGTCAGTTACATCAACCACCTCAAAAAAGCCAAATTCGTCTAACATGGCTTTGGGAGTGTCTGTTGTTGCTACAAGACGGTCTTCACTATCAGTATAGACAAAGACTTGGATCTCTTGGTCGACTAGCATGTTCTCTGTGACGTATTGTCCAGGAAGAAGAAGGTCCTCTTCATTTTGAGCCATCAAGTAGATACCGGGTTCTGTAAATCTGTCTATTCTTAGGGTGTTTATTTTCCCTAATTCTATTTTTTCATTAATCATAAGCCGAATTATAGCGGATTTGTATCAATAGAGTTTAGTAAGAGTGGTAATATAAGATTAAAAAGAGATAAAAGTGAAGGTAAATTATATATTTAATAAAGCTTTTAAGAACTTTTTAGTAATATACGCGTCCACTTTGCCGTTTTAAACAAAATGGTTGAGTATTTGTATCTATTGCAAAGCACCTAATTTAGGGGCCTAAACGATAGATACAAGTATTGGCAGGGTGAAAACCGCTACTGCCTGAAATGGTAAAGTAAACAAAATTAAAGGGCTTACAATGAAAGTACGCGCTTCAGTAAAGAAGATGTGTGACGAATGTAAAATCGTCAAACGCAAGGGAATCGTCAGAGTGATCTGTAGCAAAAACCCAAAACATAAACAGAGACAAGGATAAGCATGGCACGTATTGCTGGTGTGGACTTACCTAAGAAAAAACGTATAGAGTATGGTCTTACATATATCTATGGTGTTGGTCTTTATGCTTCTCGTCAGATTCTTGACGCGACAGGTATCGACTATAATAAACGTGTTCATGAGCTTAACGAAGCTGATATAGCTGCAATTACTAAAGAGATCCGTGAAAGCCACATGGTTGAAGGTGATCTTCGTAAGAAAGTTGCAATGGACATTAAAGCATTGATGGACCTTGGTTCTTACCGTGGTCTTCGTCACCGTCGTGGTCTTCCATGTCGTGGCCAAAAAACTAAGACAAATGCGCGTACTCGTAAGGGTAAACGTAAGACTGTCGGCGCAGCGTAAGGGATTAAGAGTATGGCAAAAAGAAAAGCAACTCGTAGAAAAGTAGTAAAAAAGAATATTGCACGCGGTATCGTTCATATCGCTGCATCATTCAACAATACGCTTGTAACGATTACTGATGAGATGGGTAACATGATCGCATGGTCATCTGCTGGTAGCCTTGGTTTCAAGGGTTCTAAAAAATCTACTCCGTTTGCAGCGCAAGCAGCAGTAGAAGATGCAGTAGCAAAAGCTCAGGTGCATGGTATTAAAGAACTTGGTATTAAAGTTCAAGGTCCTGGTTCAGGTCGTGAAACAGCAGTTAAAGCTGTAGGTGCTATCGAAGGTATCCGTGTTACATTCATGAAAGATGTTACACCACTACCACATAACGGTTGTCGCGCACCTAAGCGTCGTAGAGTTTAAGGAGATTACTGATGGCAAGATATAGAGGTCCAGTAGAAAAAATCGAAAGAAGATTCGGTGTAAGCCTTAACTTAAAAGGTGAGCGTCGTCTTGCAGGTAAATCTGCTCTAGAAAAACGTCCTTACGGTCCAGGTCAACATGGCCAACGTCGTAAGAAAGTTTCTGAGTACGGTCTACAACTAAACGAAAAGCAAAAAGCTAAATTCATGTACGGTGTTTCTGAGAAGCAGATGCGTGCACTATTTGGTGAAGCTAAGCGTCGTTCAGGAAATACAGGTACAAACCTTGTAGTTCTTCTTGAGCAGCGTCTTGACAATGTCGTTTACAGAATGGGATTCGCATCGACTCGTCGTTTCGCGCGCCAATTCGTAAACCACGGTCACGTACTTGTTGATGGTAAACGTGTAGATATCGCTTCTAACCGTATAAAAAAAAAACAAAAGATCGAGATCCGTGAAAAAAGCAAGCAGAACAACCAAGTTCTACGTGCTATCGAACTAACAGCGCAAACTGGAATCGCTCCATGGGTTGATATCGATGCTGAAAAAGTATTTGGTATTTTCACACGTCTTCCAGAGCGTGAAGAGATCGTTATCCCAGTAGAAGAACGTTTAATCGTTGAGCTTTACTCGAAATAATTTATAAAAAGGCGTTGTGAATGAAAAAAATCAAAACATCTCCGCTTCTTCCACAAGAGTTTGTGGTTGAGCAAATTAGCGAAAATGAAGCAAATATAATTGCATACCCGTTTGAGACAGGTTATGCAGTATCACTTGCACATCCATTGCGTCGCTTTTTGCTTAGCAGCTCTGTAGGGTATGCTCCGGTAGCAATTAAAATCGAAGGCGCTAAGCACGAGTTTGACTCTGTGCGTGGTATGCTTGAAGATATCTCTGACTTTATTATCAACCTTAAAGGCATTCGCTTTAAACTTAAAGACGATGCCAAAGAGGCTGAGATCACATACAGCTTTGCTGGCCCATGTGAGATCAAAGGTTCTGACCTTGATACTGACGAAGTTGAAATTGTTACTCCGGATGCATTCCTTGCAACTCTTAACGATGATGCAACGCTTAACTTTACAATTAAAATTTTCCAAGGTATCGGTTATGTACCAAGTGAAGACATTCGTGAAGAATTGGATGAAGGTTACATCGCTTTAGATGCATTTTTTACTCCGGTTCGCAAAGCAACTTACGCTATCGAGAATGTTCTTGTTGAAGACAACCCGAACTTTGAAAAAGTTGTACTGAACATCGTAACCGATGGTCAAATCTCTCCTCTGGATGCATTCCGTAATGCTCTAGAAGTTATGCACGCTCAACTGAACGTGTTTAGCAGTGAGATCAGTATTCAGGCTCCAGCTACTATCGAACGTGTAGAAGAGTCTCCAGAGCTGAAAAAATTGACTGCTCGTATTGATGATCTTGGTTTGAGTGCTCGTTCATTCAACTGTCTTGATCGTTCAAACATTAAATATATCGGCGAAATCGTATTGATGAGCCAAAACGATCTTAAGAACGTTAAAAACCTAGGTAAAAAATCTTACGAAGAGATCCTTGAGAAACTGACTGAAACAGGTTTCTCTGTAGGTGAAAATTTGTCAGATGACCTTGTTAGCGCACTTAAGAAAAAAATCGAAGCTGAATAAGGAAGTAACATGAGACACCGTCATGGATACCGTAAACTAAGTCGTACTAGCTCACACCGTGCAGCTCTTCTTAAAAACCTTAGTATTGCGTTGATCGAAAACGAAAAAATCGAAACAACTGTTCCAAAAGCAAAAGAACTTCGTTCATTTGTTGAGAAACTTATCACTGCAGCTGCTAAAGGTGACTCTAATGCTCACCGTACTGTGTTCGCTGCACTACAAAGCAAAGAAGCTACAAACAAACTTGTAACTGAAATTGCTCCTAAGTACGCAGACCGTAAAGGTGGATACACACGTATCACTCGTACTCGTATTCGTCGCGGTGACGCAACGACTATGGCTTTCATCGAATTAGTATAATTCGATATCGTCACGCTTAACCGCGTGACTCTTTTCTACTTTTCTAAAACACTTACAATTTTCTATCTTCAATAATTTATTAACCTAATTAGCGTTTCACTGTTTAAGTCACTTGACTCTCATATAATTGTATAAGTTTGTGATTTCGGACATGATCCAGAACCTACAACTTCTTTAGTCTTTTCAAACTTCTTTTTTCAATTTAACTTTATTGATCTCTCTTTCCTTTTTTACTCGCAAAAAACGAAACCAAAAAGCGCTCGTGACGGCTTCGAGGTCGGTGGCTACCGACTACTTTCCCTCCACTCGTTCTCTTCCTAAAAATCCCTAACTCGCTACGCTCAAACAAAGTGATTTTCTTAACGGTCGCTCTCTCCTTCAGGTCAACTCTGCAGATGCCACGAAAAAAAGCAAGCGGTGACGCATTGATCTGAATTTTAAAGC
>JAUWLG010000123.1 GCA_030613795.1 Helicobacteraceae bacterium | reverse complement strand
TAAAAAATGAACTTTTCCCAACATTAGGGCGACCGATAATGGCTAGTTTTTTCATGGTATTTCTTTGTATTTAGGTGCTTAATGTAGGGGGTAGGCGCAAGAAAGTCGTTGAGAGTTCGCTTGTGTAAAAACCTGTTGCTTTTACGGTGTTTTCAATAAAGGATGAAAACCTGCCTAACCTTGATTAAGGTATTGTTGACGGAATTATACCCAAATCAGAGATCAGTCGTATTTATAATATATTTTAGAGGTAGTGTAGTTGTGATTTGAGGGGAAATTATGTACGAGTTTCCAAGCCTTAGGCTTGGAAGGAAAGACTGTTATTTTGTTTCAAACTCTTTTTCAAGACCTTCAAGTGCATTTTTAGCTTGGAACTGCTGCCAAAGTGCATCTTGGTTTTTGAAACTTGAGATGACATTCTCTTTTGCTGATGTGTTGACACTATCTTGTGTTACACCCACTAAAATATAGATGTCATCATTTTCAGGATGCTGCCAATATGCAAGTTGCTTTGAACCGTTAAGTGTTACTTTTGCTACTTGTTTAGAGACTTGTGTAGAGACTGTGTCTACTGTTTCATTTTCAGCGATACCGGTTGAACGTGTAAATCGCTCTACCTTGTCTTTTACCAGTGTCTCGATCTGCTGAGCAAGATTAGAGCGTCCATCTGCAAGTGCGTTTTTACGTGTAAATCCTGCACCGGCTTTTGACATCTTTGCCGTACCTGTAGACGTGTACATCTCATCATAACCTTCAACAATACCACATGCCCATTTAGGTGCTTCGGCTTTGTCGATGCTACATTCAGTGATCGCAATTGGCTTTTTTGCAGGTTCTGCTTCTTTATCGCTACAACCGCTAAAGCTGATCGCCATAAGCGCAGCAAGTGTAGATGAGACTAAGATCTTGTTCATTTGAAATCCTTATTTATTAGTGGGTCAATTATAGGTTAATCACTCTTAAGGGAATCTACAAAAGAGAGGTCCCCTTTAAACTGCCTAATAATAGGCTGTGATTGTGTAATGATTGTGTATGCAAAAATTATAGTTTGGCAGACTTCCAGAGGCCCCTTAGCCCATCGTGTTTTCAGGCATGCTCTCGACATAGAGTGATTGTGATGGGAAGGCAAAGGCGGCACCGTTTTTCTCAACGATCTCCATCAACTCGAGGTTAATGCGTTCTTTTACCTGCATATACTCGCCCCAGTGTGTTGTTTTGGTAAAGAAGTAACAGAAGATGCCGAGAGCACTGTCTTGGAACTCTGTAAAGTGAATGAAGATAGTCTGTTGATGGATATCGTCATCGTTTTGCAAAAGCTCTCGCATCTCTTGTAAGATCTGTCGCATCTGTGCAGCGGTAGTGCCATAGGTCAAGCCCAGGGTCATCTTGATACGGCGTTTACCCATTTCCGACCAGTTCAAGATAGCTGCGTTGGCAAGATTACCGTTTGGTACACTGACAAGTGCCTGCGCGAAGGTTCTTACCTTGGTGGAGCGAATGCCGATATGCTCGATAGTCCCTTCCACATCAGGGGTCTTGATCCAGTCACCCACTTTAAAGGGTTGGTCGGTAAAGATAACCATAGAACCAAAAAAGTTGCTGGCAGTATCTTTAGCTGCAAGTGCAAAGGCCATACCGACAAGACCCAGTGAGGCTACAAAACCGGTAATGTTGATACCCCATGTAGAGAGAATATTCATACCGGCTATGATTATGACGATCACTTTTAAAATAGTGAGCAAAAGTTTGGCTAAGGTGATGCCGTTATCGGTTTTAAAACGTTTCGCGATCAGTTCATTGGAACTCTCAAAAAGTTTAATAATACGGTAAATCACCCAGGCAACAAGAATGATGGTCAAGGTGGACATGGTCTGTGAGATCATCAAGGTAAAACTCTCACTAAACGTTAAGAAACTAAAGGCGACGTTGAACCCTAAAATGATCATACCAAAAGCAATCGGACGCTGAAGTACATAGAGTATCTCATCGTCAAGTGTTGTTTTTGTTTTTTTGACCCACTTCAACGTAATGAGTGTGACCAGTTTGGAGAGCTGTTTTCGTAACAGTAAAAAGATGATAAAGACGACAAGTGCTGTTGTCCATTGTCCTAAGGTATTGCCAAAGAGGTTGATATTGAAAAGTTCAATCACACTCTCCGGAATAGGGAGTTTGTTTAAGATCATCTCTTCAAAACTTTCATTTAGAGCATGGGTCATTTTGGTGACATCCGTTATCTCACTAAATGCATCAGTGATCTGAGTTGAGTTGATATCGGTTGTAGTATTTGTTTCCATCGTATATTCCTGAAGTTTTAGAGTCAAATCATAACTTTTTTCTTTTGAAGGAAGACTTGTTTTGTATAATATAGTCGCAATAATAAAAAATAATGGATCTTCTTTTGAATAAAAAACTGTTTTGGCTCTACCTGAGTTCAATGTGGCTCTCTATACGTCTTGTCTTGTTTGAAAAATATACACTTGTTTTAACAGTGTTGTGGTGGGTGTTGGCATTTGTAGTTGCCTTTGTACTGCATGGGTTTTGGAGTGGAAGCGGGTTTATTGCTTTAGCAGTCGCTTTTTTCTTGCAAAAACGTTTTTACCGGTTTATGGAACCTTCAAAGTCAAAACTGATACGTATTGGTGACAGGGTTGAGTTTGCGGAAGACCAGGAAGACAGTTATATACAGAAATTTAAAAGTGCCAAGATTCTGCGAAAGATGCGTGGCGAAGATGTGGCGATGACAGGACTTTTTTCAGAAGATCTGATTCCGTTTTACAGCCATTTTTACCTTGTTGAGATGGATGATAAAAATGCCATCATCCCTTATGAGTGGATATTGTCCATAGACTTGGAAGATGTACTAGAAGATTAAGCTTTCTCTTTTTTGACCATCTCATAAGCGGTATTGATCTTCTGTACCTTTTGGGTAGCATCTTTGATGTAGTCCTCTGATGCTCCCTTTGCTTTCATAATGTCCGGGTGGTACTTTTTGACCAGTGCACGGTATTTCTTTTTGATAGTACTCATGTCTTCATCACGACTGGCACCTAAGACCTCATAAGCATCGCTTACACTGCTATGTGTTGGGTTACCGCCAAACGCAGAGGCAAAACGCTGCATGATCCCTTCGACTTCATCAAGACTGATCTCTAAAAAGGCAGCGATCTTGATGATGAGGTTCTCTTCAGCGTGGGAGAGCTCACCGTCGATGTATGCAAGGTTGATTAAAAACGAGAGCATCATAAGACGTTTCTGTTTGTCACCGCGCGTAACACTTTGAAGTTGTGCGGCAAGGGCATCGACATTGCGGACGATCTCCTTTTCGCGATTGAAGATCTCTTTAAGAACGCCACGCACTTTCTCCTCATGTGAGGTGCCAAAGGCTTTTGAGATATCCGAGAACATATTGCCGATCAGCTCCGCTTCGAGCTCATGCACCCGTCCGTCCGCCTTGGCCACTTTGGCAACAAGTGACACAAAGAGTCCAAGCTCGGAGTGGGCAACAGCCTCATAGGTCACAGAGGTGCTTTGAAACTGTCCTTGGGTGTAGTAGTGGCGTTGAAAGCGTCTGTAGCTGTTAAAGATCCATCTGAGGACAAAAAAGATAAAGATGATGGTGATAATTGTTGACATGAATATCCTATATAAAATGTTGTTTTGATTATGCCAAAATCAAAACAACATCAATTAAACAGCATGCTAGGATTATTAAAGGTGCCCTTATTGTATAATTGCACCAATTAATGATTAGGACAGTTATATGAGAATTATTTTACTAGGTGCACCGGGTGCAGGCAAGGGTACACAGGCACAGTTTTTGACCAAAGAGTTTGACATTCCTCAGATCTCGACAGGCGACATGCTTCGTGCTGCGATCAAAGCCGGTACAGAGATGGGCAAGATGGCAAAAGAGGCTATGGATGCCGGTAAACTGGTAACAGATGAGATCATTATCGGTCTTGTTAAAGAGCGTATTGCACAAGATGATTGTAAAAATGGATTTTTGCTTGATGGATTTCCACGTACTGTTCCTCAGGCTGATGCAGTCAAAGAGGCAGGTGTCGCTATCGATGCCGTTATCGAGATCGATGTGCCGGATGAAGAGATCGTAAAGCGTATGTCAGGTCGCCGCGTTCACCAGAACTCTGGCCGTACATACCACCTTGTATACAACCCGCCTAAGGTTGAAGGTAAAGATGATGAGACAGGTGAAGAGCTGATCCAACGTGCGGATGACAAAGAAGAGATCGTTTTAGATCGTCTTAAAGTCTATCATGATCAGACAAAGCCTTTAATAGATTACTACAGTGCAGAAGCGGCAAACAACAGTGCTCTTAAATACATTCGTGTTGACGGTACACAAAAGATCGATGTTGTTGAAAAAGAGGTCATCTCTCAGTTAGCATAATCATCAAAATTTAGCGAAGCACTTCTCAACATGCTGCGTACGTATTAACGTCGCAGCAATTTATCCATCTCAAATTCATTATATCCCTCTACCACTCTATTGTTGATAACCACCAGAGGCACACGTGTACCTTTATAATGCGTAAATGCCTGTTTCCCCTCGTCGCTTGTCTCAATATCATGCTCAGTGAACTTGACATTGTTGTCTTTTAAAAATGCTCTGGTTTTTGCACTGTAAGGTGAAAGTGATGTACTGAGAAGTATCACCTCTCGATAGTAGGCATTGTCTGTCTTTTCATAGTTTACAAGACCGTTAGACGGGTAGTAGGGGGCAATGGAATTCCACTCTTTTTTGATACGAGTGTCCAGAAAGCATGAGCTGTCTTCCAGGCGATGGGCATTGTAGTAGGTGTAGATCTTTTCTCTGAGGTAAGGATCTTTATAGACCTCTTCACTTTTGGTACCGATGATGGCTAAAAAGAGAGGGTATTGATCTGTCTCAATGGCATGTTTTAACTGTCTATGTAAAAATATTTTCAACTCTTCATGTGTTTTTTGCAGTTGTTTCAAGGCCTTTAAATACTCTTTTTTTAATGCAGGATCACTGTGGGTTTTGATAAGACGGTATTTCCCAAGCACCCTGTCACTTTGTGCTTCATACGCTAATACCGGGTGAC
>JAUWLG010000217.1 GCA_030613795.1 Helicobacteraceae bacterium | reverse complement strand
GAGTATCAGCGTGCGATCAACCCTGCCGGTAGTGGATTTTAAAACTTTCCATTACTTAATTTTCCCTTCATAACTGAGATAGATTACTTTTGTTTACTCATTGGTATAGTGATACTACCTATAATACAATTGAGACCTCTGAGAATGTCAGGTTTGTTCAGAGGTCTCAATTAATATTTAACATTCAACATATAACAATTTTTAGGAGCTATGATGCAATTAGATAATTATGATGATTTTCCAACCAATTTACCCGTTATTGCCGAAGAGGATATCTTTTTATACCCTTTTATGATCTCACCACTCTTTTTGAGTGATGAAAAAAATATTGCAGCGGCAACCGAAGCAATTGAGGATGATTCACTGATCATTGTCTGTCCAACTAAGGACGAGCATGAGGGTGAACGTGACTTTGAAGCGATCTATGACGCGGGTGTCGTTGGTTCGATCATGCGTAAAGTGGCACTTCCGGACGGACGTGTCAAGGTGCTTTTTCAAGGTCTGGCACGTGGCCGTGTAGTGACACCATTGACAACAGAGCCGACGCTCCATGCAACAGTTGACATCATAGAGCCACTCGAAGCGAACGAACTCAAGATGGATGCCATTATCGAAGTGGTACGTGAGAAGGTGCGTACGCTTTCTCAAGTGAGTGGTTATTTTCCGCCGGACCTTCTTCGTACGATCGAAGAGAACCATGAACATAACCGTATTGCTGACCTTATCTGCAGCACCATCAAGATGAAAAAAGATGAGGCGTACAAGCTTTTTATCGAAGCGGACATAGAGAAACGCTTTTTAATGTTGATCGATGTCCTTATCGGAGAGATCGAGGCTAATAAACTCCAAAAAGAGATACGCTCTAAAGTACAAGACCGCATTGAAAAGGTCAATAAAGAGTACTTTTTAAAAGAGCAGTTAAAGCAGATCCAAAAAGAGCTAGGTACTGATAATCAGCGTGACGAAGAGATCGAAGAGTATCGCAATAAGCTCGAAGCCAAAAAATCCAAGATGGGTGAAGATGTCTATAAAGAGATCCACAAACAGCTTGAACGTTTTGCGCGTATGCATCCTGACTCTGCTGATGCAGGGATGATTCAAAGTTATCTTGAATGGGTTTTGGAGATACCGTTTGGTGATCTTGCCAAGAAGAAGATGGATATTATAGAGGTGGAAAACCAGCTAGACAAGGATCACTTCTCACTTAAAAAGCCAAAAGAGAGAATCACAGAGTACTTCTCTGTTAAAGAACTTATAGAACTTCGCGGTAAAAAAGACATTGAACAGGGTGGGGCAATCCTCTGTTTCGCAGGCCCTCCTGGTGTGGGTAAGACCTCATTGGCAAACTCCATCGCTACGGCACTGAAACGTCCTCTGATCCGTATCGCCTTGGGCGGTCTTGAAGATGTTAACGAACTTCGTGGTCACCGTCGTACCTATATCGGTGCAATGCCGGGCCGTATTGTTCAAGGTCTGATTGATGCGAAGAAGATGAACCCTATTATTGTCTTAGATGAGATCGACAAGGTAGGGCGCTCTGGACGTGGCGATCCGACAGCAGTATTGTTAGAGATACTCGACCCGGAACAAAACAGTGCTTTTAGAGACTATTATACTAACTTCAACATTGACCTGAGCAATGTTATCTTTATTGCAACGGCTAATGATGTAGGTAGTATTCCTGCACCGTTGCGTGATCGTATGGAGTTTATAGGTGTAAGCTCATATACACCACAGGAGAAGTTTGAGATCGCTAAACGCTTCCTCTTGCCGCAAGAGCTTAAAAAACATGCACTAAAATCGTCGGAACTCTCTATCTCAAAGCCAGCACTTAAAGAGATCATTGCGAGTTATACACGAGAAGCAGGTGTACGTAATCTGCGCCGTCGTCTTGCTGATCTTACTCGTAAGGCAGCCAAGATAATCTTGGAACATCCTGAGAAAAGCAAGGTCAGTGTGTCGCTTAAAAACATCAAACAGTTTTTAGATAAAACAGTGTTTGAGATCGATAAAACAGACAATATAGATAGAGTCGGTGTGGCGAATGGCCTTGCATGGACCGCTGTTGGCGGTGATGTTCTTAAAATAGAGAGCATCCGTATTAAAGGCAAGGGTACGTTCCAGCTTACAGGCAGTCTTGGTGATGTGATGAAAGAGTCAGCACGCATCGCTATGAGTGTTGTCAAAACACTTATTGACACCAATAAACTTGTAATTGCAGCTGATCAGCTCCCAATGAGTGCAAAAGAGCTCGAAGAGAAGCTCAAGATAGACAGCAGTGAGGTCTATAAACGTTATGACCTTCATATTCACGTCCCAGATGGTGCAACACCAAAAGACGGCCCTAGTGCGGGAATTGCGATGTGTACAACGATCGCATCGATCTTAAGCGGTAAAAAGATACGTTCGAATTTTGCTATGACAGGCGAAGTCTCTCTAACCGGTGTTGTTATGCCGATTGGCGGTCTGAAAGAGAAACTTATAGCTGCCCATAAAGCAGGGATGAAAGAGGTACTAATTCCTCAGAAAAATTACGAACGTGACCTTGAAGATATTCCTGATGAGGTGAAAGAGGCGGTTATTATAACACCTGTTTCTCGCATCGAAGAGGTGCTGGAGAAGATGCTAATCTAGTAAAAGTTCTAGCTTCGGCACATTTTGCACGAAAGTCAAGCTCTCGGCGTACCGATGTACGCTGTCGGCTAGACTTTCGCACAACCTGCACCAAATCTAAAACTTTTACGAGTTTAGTCTTATTTACGTCATTCCGGGCTTGACCCGGAATCTACGAGTTTATACTTCTGACAAGTTTAGCTTCCGCTAAGAGGTACTTCGCCATTTTTTTATAATTGCTTCACGCTTCACGCTTCACGCTTCACGCTTCACGCTTCACGCTTCACGCTTCACGAAAATACCGATATTGTAATTTGTTGAATTTGTGTAAATTGTTGGTAAAGGGAGTTGTTTTAGTAGAAGGGTCTTGCAGCATGACGCTGCAAGGAGGAGGTTATAAAGCGAGTTCGCTGATCTTTTGCGCGACATCAGCGGCACGTACAGGTTTCATCAAGAAACCGTTCGCACCTTTTTCAAGTGCTTCTGTCTTTTTCGTCTCATCCGTTGTCAAGACAATGATCGGAAGCTGTTTAAGGTTCTCATCTGCACGTACGATCTGAAGCATCTCTAAACCACCCATAACCGGCATGATGATGTCTAGCAAGATCATGTCGATGTCATGACGCTCTTTTAGAACATTAATGGCATCCGCACCGTTTTTTGCCTCGATGACTTCAGCAATATTATCGTTTTTCATTAACATTGACTTGAGCAGTTTCAAGTTGATCATATCGTCATCGACAGCTAATACTTTTAAGTTATTTGACATTTTTTATTTCCTTTAATTAAGTGTATTTTTCAACGATTAAACGTAGTAGGTCTTTGTTGACCAGGTTGTTGATGATCTCATCTGCTATCTCATTGTGCTCAGTGTTTTCACGCGCTGCCGGATCGACCATCATAACAATCGATGTTTTATTGGTTAGTCCGTCAACAGTCTCTTTGAGAAGTGC
>JAUWLG010000021.1 GCA_030613795.1 Helicobacteraceae bacterium | reverse complement strand
CACCTTGTTTCACGTTCTGAACCACAGATTCGTATTGATGGCCGTTTGGTCGCACTAAACCTTCCTACTCTTGATGGTAAGATGATCGAAGATATGGCTTATGCCCTGCTGACAGAGAAGCAGAAAAAAGACCTTGAAGAGCACAATGAGCTTGACTTTGCGATCATGCTTCCTGAAATTGGCCGTTTTCGTGCCAACTACTATAAGACCTTAGAAGACCTTGCATGTGCCTTTCGTATTATTCCTATTGAGATCCCATCTCTGGATGATCTTAATGCCAACCCTGTATTCAAGAAGATCATCCAACGTGAGAAAGGTCTAATTCTTGTAACGGGTCCAACCGGTTCTGGTAAATCAACAACACTCGCTGCAATGCTTAACGAGATCAACGAGACAGAAAACCGTCACATCATCACCGTCGAAGACCCGGTCGAGTTTGTACACACCAACAAAAAATGTCTCTTCTCACAACGTAATGTCGGAAATGACACTAAGAGTTTTGCAATAGCACTTAAATACGCAATGCGTCAGGATCCGGATGTTATCCTGATCGGGGAGATGCGTGACCAGGAGACTATCGGTGCTGCGCTGACTGCGGCAGAAACAGGTCACCTTGTATTTGGAACACTGCACACCAACTCAGCTCCACAGACGATCAACCGTATTATTGATGTTTTCTCAGGTGAAGAACAGCCGCAGGTCCGTGCACAGCTTTCAACTTCTCTTGTTGCCGTTGTCGCGCAAGCACTTCTTCCAAAAATTGGTGGTGGACGTATCGCAACACAAGAGTTTATGCTGACAAATCCAGCGATTGCCAACCTTATTCGTGAAGACAAAGTACACCAAGTCTATTCACAAATGCAGCTTAACCAAGCCGAGACAGGTATGGTCACCCAGACTCAGCAGCTTTTGGAGTTTGTCCAAAAACGCCTTGTGTCACGTGAGACAGCTATTTCATACGCTAACCGCCCAGAAGAGCTAATTCGTGTTTTAGAAGCAAACGGGCTGTAAACCAGATGGTTCTTCGGAACCTATCTCACTTTTTCTACAATTATCTCTTCACTTTTACAATCAACATACATCAACTTATCTGTTGTGTTATAAAAGACAGCAAATTGCTCATACTTATGCCCAAGTACTATCACCTCTGACAGGCTTATGTCAAAGATCAAATACCCTTCCTCACAATGGCCGCTATAACAACCCTTTGCCTCTAACAGATCATAAATACTATTTAATTCATTATATAGTGTTTGATTTCTAAGTAGATTTTCCGGGTACGGCAAAGTTTTATTATTTGGATTAAATGCGGTAATGATGGCAAATGGTCTATCGAAAAAAGGATTGTCTTTAAAGTGTTGAAGGGAAAAGGTATACGTAGTGTTAGACGAAAGAGCTACTTCATAACTGTTATGAAAATAGATCTTTGCGTAATCAGGCATGGGTTGCCTTTAGTGTGTTGCCTCTTTAAGTGTATCAGCGATCAAAAATGCAAGTTCAAGTGACTGGTCTGCATTTAGACGTGGATCACAATGTGTATGGTAACGAGAAGATAGATCTTCATCAGTGACCGTAAATGATCCGCCAACACATTCAGTGACGTCTTTACCTGTCATCTCAAGGTGAACACCACCTGCATGTGTACCTTCTGCTTTATGCACCTGGAAGAACTGTTTCATCTCAGAGAGAATAGCGTCAACCGGACGTGTTTTGTAGTTTGTACTAGACTTAATTGTATTACCATGCATTGGGTCACATGACCATACTACTTTTTGACCCTCTTTTTCGACTGCACGGATAAGTGGCGGAAGATGGTCACCTACTTTGTCAGCACCCATACGAACAATAACGTTCAGACGGCCCGCTTCATTTTCAGGGTTAAGCGTGTTGATCAATTTGATTAGATCGTCAGTGTCCATTGTCGGACCTGCTTTTATACCGATAGGATTGTTAATACCACGCATAAATTCAACGTGAGCACCGTCAAGTTGACGTGTACGATCACCGATCCAAAGCATGTGAGCAGAAACATCATACCACTCACCGGTCATAGAATCTTGACGAGTAAATGCCTCTTCATATGGAAGAAGAAGTGCTTCATGTGATGTATAGAAGTCTGTCTCACGAAGTGTGCGGAATGTACTTGAATTTACACCACATGCATCCATAAATTCTAAAGATTGTGAGATGTGCTCTGCCAACGCTTCATATTTAGATGAGATCTCACTCTGGTGAGCAAAATCGAGGTTCCATTTATGGACCTGATGAAGATCCGCTAAACCACCTGTTGCAAAGGCACGCAGTAGGTTAAGTGTCGCCGTCGATTGGTGGTACGCTTCGATCATACGTTGAGGATCTGGTACACGTGCGGCTTCTGTAAACTCGACACTGTTGATGATATCACCACGGTAACTTGGAAGTGTTACATCACCTATCGTCTCAAAGTCAGAAGAACGAGGCTTGGCAAATTGACCGCCCATACGTCCAACTTTGACAACTGGAAGGCCACCGGCAAACGTCATAACAACGGCCATCTGCATCATTACTTTAAAGGTATCGCGGATATTGTCAGCATGAAACTCAGAGAAACTCTCAGCACAATCGCCGCCTTGCAGTAAAAATGCCTTGCCGTTAGCAACATTACCCAACTGCTTTTTAAGAGTACGCGCTTCACCAGCAAAAACAAGTGGTGGATAACCACTCAGCTCTTGTTCAACACGTTTCAACGCTTCCATATCAGGGTACGTTGGTTGTTGTAAAATAGGTTTTTCTCTCCAGCTTGACGGTGTCCAAATACTCATAATTAAACCTTGTTTATATATCTATGAAACGTGCACTGAAGCACGCTCTGAATTTTAAAAATTTATATTACACAAATATTACTAAAAAACCTCTGATTAACCTGATTATCTTATATATTTTAAGTTTGATAAGCACTCTCATTTTAATTACAGTTTTGAGCGCTATAATACGCGCTAAATTACTATAAAACGAGAACGTCTCCATGGAACTTAATTATTTCGACCTCGTCGTCGGTATCATCATCTTGCTTCTTGGTCTTAAAGGGATCATCAACGGCTTTTTTAAAGAGCTTTTTGGATTGATCGGGATCATTGGTGGTATCTTTGTCGCATCACGTTTAGGCGACAGTGTCGGCGGGCTTATCAGCGACATGATCTTTAAGTTTGAATCTGACGCAGCCATCAGTTTTGTTGGCTTTGTTGCAACCTTGATCATCTTCTGGGCAGGTATGATCATCTTAGGTATGCTCTTTACCAAGCTCTCTAAAGCAAGCGGTCTTGGCCCTGTAGACAAGATATTCGGTTTTATAGTAGGCAGTGGTAAGTTCTTTCTAATCGGTTCTGTCATCGCTTATGCTATCTACAATGTTCAAGCGATCCGTGTCAACCTTGAACCGACGATGAAAAGCAGTATCCTCTTCCCTGCCTTGGTTAAAACTGGCAGCATCATCATGCACATCGACCCGGCAGAAGTCAGTGATGATCTTAATGAGACAATTGACAAGGGTGTAAAAGCAGCACAAGAGCAGATCAATGACGCTAAAGATGCTATTACTGAAAAAGTTGACGAGACACTGGACGAAAGTGCTGAAAAGATCAAACAGAGTGTTAAAGAACACATCGAAGACAACATCACTAAGGGAGAGTAGATATGGCTACATCATTTACAGAACGAACGATTGAGTACGATAAGCTTCTGGCAGATTTTAAAACTTTACTCAAAGACAAGGCGCTTAAATTCACCAACCAACGTGAAAAGATCCTTGAGACACTTTACTACTCTCAAGAGCACCTGACACCAGAAGCGCTGCATCAACTCATTAAAGAGAAGTACCCTGAACTAAACGCGGGAATCGCAACAATATACAGAACCCTTTCAATGTTGGAAGATAACAATATCGTCTCTTCACTCTCTTTTGGGGCACAAGGCAAAAAGTATGAGCTTGGTGCTAAAGACCACCATGACCATATGATCTGTACCAAGTGCGGAGAGATCACTGAGTTTGTTGATGACGTTATTGAAGATCAGCAGCACAAGATTGCCGATAAGTTCGGATTTAAGATGCAAGACCATTCTATGCAGATCTACGGTATCTGCAAAAAATGCCAAGATAACTAGAGACTTTAGAGGAGAACTCGTTGAATTTAGAAAACAAATATATACAACAGCGTATTGAAAAAGCCAACAAGCTACGTGAACTTGGTATCAATCCGTACGATAATGAGAGCAACCGTAATACAACCATTGCGCAATATATCGATGTAAACAGTGATGTCGCAGCGATGGAAGAAAAACGTGATGAAAAACGCAACTTTACTGTTGCCGGACGTATCAAGTTTTTCCGTATTATGGGTAAGGCCAGCTTTCTTAAGATAGAAGATGAGAGCGGTATGCTTCAGATCTATGTTACACGTGACAACCTTCCTGAAGGTTTTTACAATGATGTCTTCAAAAAGAACTTTGAAGTGGGTGACATCATCGAAGTCAGCGGTTTTCCTTTTGTAACAAACAAGGGCGAGCTTTCACTTCATGTCGGTACACTTAAAATTCTGACTAAAGCGGTCTCTCCTCTTCCTGAAAAGTTTCACGGTATCACCGACAAAGAGCTGCGCTACCGTCAACGCTACCTTGACCTAATCATGAATGCAGACGTTCGTCGTACCTTCCACATTCGTTCAAAAGTCATCTCACTGACACGCCGTTTCTTTGAAGACAAAGGCTTTTTAGAAGTTGAGACACCTATGATGCACCCTATCGCCGGTGGTGCAAATGCTAAACCGTTTGTAACACATCACAATGCTCTTAGCATCGATCGATACCTTCGTATCGCTCCAGAGCTATATCTTAAACGCCTGATCGTTGGTGGTTTTGAGGCAGTATTTGAGATCAACCGTAACTTCAGGAATGAGGGAATGGATGCAACACACAACCCTGAGTTTACCTCTATTGAGTTCTACTGGGCGTACAAGACCTACAAAGATCTTATAGCGATCACAAAAGAGTATATCTCTTACTTGTTTGATCACCTTAACTTGCCAACGGTTCTTCCATACGGTGATATCGAAGTTGATTACAGCCAGTTCACAGAGATACCTCTTATCGACTCGTTAACAGAGATCGGTGGCGTGCCTGCTGATGTTGTCAATGACAAAGAGAAGATCATTGCTTATCTAAAAGAGCACCATGTTGATGTTAACGAGGCGATGAACCTTGGTCAACTTCAAGGTGAGCTTTTTGACGAATATGTCGAAGAGAAACTCATCAACCCTACTTTCATCACGATGTACCCTGTTGAGATCTCTCCACTGGCGCGCCGTAATGATGAGAACCCGGAACTGACAGACCGCTTTGAACTTTTTATCGCTGGTCGCGAGATCGCCAATGCATTCTCTGAGCTGAATGACCCGCTAGACCAATTGGCTCGTTTTGAAGGTCAGATGGCAGCTAAAGAGACCGGTGGCGATGATGAGGCGCATGAGATGGATGCCGACTTTATCAATGCCCTCTCTTATGGAATGGCACCGACAGCCGGTCAAGGTATCGGTATGGACCGCCTGGTCATGTTACTGACAAACGAACACTCTATCCGTGACGTATTGCTCTTCCCGGCGATGAAACCGCTTCATAATGAAATTGAAACTGAAGAAGAAGACGAGTCATAAAGGTACAAGGTACCGTGAGCCTTCTGCTGAAGAAAATTCAGCGTTAGCGTAGTAGAAGGAATTACTTCCTTCTGCGTTAAATATAGATAAAAAGGATAAACATGAGTTTTTTACAAGAGTATGATAATGAGATATTTGAACTGTGCGAAAAAGAGTTAGAGCGTCAAACAGACCACCTGGAAATGATCGCATCTGAGAACTTTACACTTCCGGCAGTAATGGAAGCAATGGGTTCAGTATTTACTAACAAATACGCTGAGGGTTACCCGGGTAAACGTTACTACGGCGGTTGTGAGTATGCTGATGGTGTTGAACAGCTGGCTATTGATCGTGCATGTGAACTTTTTGACTGTAAATTTGCCAATGTTCAGCCACACTCCGGTTCACAGGCAAACGGTGCTGTGTACGCGGCACTACTTAAGGCTGGTGACAAGATCTTAGGTATGGACCTTTCTCACGGTGGTCACCTGACACACGGTTCAAAACCTTCATTTTCAGGTAAAAACTACTCTAGCTTCACTTATGGTGTTGAGCTTGACGGTCGCATTAACTATGAGCGTGTTTTAGACATCGCGCGTATCACTCAGCCTAAGATCATCGTTTGTGGTGCATCTGCATACGCACGTGAGATCGACTTCAAAAAATTCCGTGAGATCGCTGACGAAGTCGGTGCTATTCTTTTTGCCGACATTGCACACATCGCTGGTTTAGTAGTTGCCGGTGAGCACCCTAGCCCATTCCCTTACGCTGATGTTGTGACTACAACAACACACAAGACACTTGCCGGTCCTCGCGGTGGTATGATCATGACCAATGACGAAGATATTGCTAAGAAAGTCAACTCTGCGATCTTCCCGGGTCTTCAGGGTGGTCCACTGGTTCACGTTATTGCTGCTAAAGCAGTTGGCTTCAAATACAACCTCTCTGCTGAGTGGAAAGAGTATGCTGTTCAAGTAAAGAAAAACGCTACTGTTCTTGCCGATGTTCTTATGAAACGCGGTTACGATGTTGTATCTGGCGGAACGGACAACCACCTGGTCCTAGTCTCATTTTTGAACAAAGAGTTCTCAGGTAAAGAGGCAGATACAGCTCTCGGTAACGCAGGTATTACTATTAATAAAAACACCGTTCCGGGTGAGACACGTTCTCCATTTGTTACTTCAGGTATCCGTGTCGGTTCTGCTGCATTGACATCTCGCGGTATGAAAGAGAAAGAGTTTGAACTAATCGCTGAACGTATGTGTGATGTGTTAGATAACATCAATGATGAAGCAAAACATGCTGCGATCAAAGAGGAGCTCAAAGAACTTGCTCAAAACTTCGTAATCTACAACCAGTCAACGTACTAGAGCAACCGTGATCTCTACTCTGTTTCCCCTGATTAGAGATCATTACTGGCTCAAACACCCCAAGATCTTTCAAGAGATCACTTTTGAAGGTCGCACTTTTTTAAGCAAATATGAGAGGATCGACACTTATTTAAGTGATGAACTCATCGAAAAACATCGCAATCATAAGATCACCTTAGCAACCACCATCCCCTCAGATGCAAACTATTTTGTCATTGACTACAATGGTGACGAAAAAGAGCTTTTTTACCATAAAGTCTCAAAGATTTTGCGCGGTCAAGATCTTAATGAGTTTGCAGCTTATGAGAGCAAAACACCTTCTCATCTTCATCTCTACGTCTATTGTGGTGATATTTCAGCTCCACAAAGAGAAGAACTTGGTAAAATAATCTCAAACAAATTGGAAGAGAAACTCCAGAAACAGTGGCGTATCTTTCCAAACCCGGGCTTACCTGATGCCTATAATATTTTAAATTTGCCCTACCAAACTTTTAAAGGTTAATCGATGGAAGACAAAAACGAACTCAACGACATCATCCTGAACAAAAACTCAAAGAACAACAGTACAAAGAAGATCCTTTTAACCATTGCGACCTTTGCTATTATCCTGATTGTGGTGGTCATCATTATGAACCAAGTCAGCGGTAAAAAAGAGTCGACTCTCCCACGTGCTCCGCAAATGAGCGAGGTCGTTGTTGAAGAAGTTATTCAAGAACCTGAAGTTGAAGTTGCTGAAGAGAGTACTCCCATCATTGAAATGGAAGATGTTGTCGAAGAAGTGACGACCAGCAAGTCCACGGTAACTCCGCCGGACGGTAAAGCTGAGACAGAGCGTATTGTTGAGTCAGTCTTTGAAGAGCCTGAGATCATTAGTGAGCCTGACTATACAACAACAGCTCAACAAAAAACAGTTAGCAAAAGTGTATCAGCAGAACCTGTACAAAAAGCAGAGCCAAAGCAGGTATTAAAACCTGAACCATTTCGTCCATCTGGCAAATATGATCCAAAAAGCAAGCGTATTGTAAAAACTGAAACACCTGCAGTCTCTGGAGAGTACTATATCCAGGTAGGTTCATTTGCTACATACGCGCCTTCTAAAACATTTTTAGACAAGATCGCTAATCGTGGTTACACCTATACTTTCCATAAGGTCACACGCAGCGGTAAGACCTTGAATAAAGTTCTTGTTGGACCGTTTAAGACCCAATCAGCTGCACGCGAAGCACTCCCAATCATCAGAAGAAGTGTCGAGTCGGGCGCTTTTCTTATTAAACTCTAAAGGGTCATTGTGATTAAGACACAACACTTTATGCTCGACCAGTTCGCACCGATAGCGGTCTATGAAAAGCTCAAAGAGCGGTTCAGCGATGAGATCAGCTTTCTCTTTGAGAGTGCCGGAAGTTCGGAAGGCAACTACTCCATTATCATCATCGGTGCAAGAGAACGTCTGCAATACAAAGACAATGTCACTACCTATACTGATGCTCAAGGTTGTTTAGAAGTTATCAAACAATCCCCTTTTGAGTTTTTAAAAGAGTATTACCAAAAGATCGATACACAGAAATACAAAGAGTACACCAAGGAGCTTGGTCTTGGCTATGTTGATGGTTTTATCGGTTACATAGGTTACGACATGGTCAAGGTCTTTGAACCCGTTCTTGCGAGTTACATGGACAAGCTTGATGACACGATGAACGTGCCTGACCTTGACCTTGTCCTACCTAAGATGGTAGCGGTCTATTCGCATAAAGACCATCAGATCACCCTGCTTACTATGACGGATGGTTTTGAAGAGCATTTTGATGCCATTGAGGCTGATCTGAAATCTTCTTACCACTACACACCATTCAAACCGCTTATCGGTGAAGATGAAGGCTCTTTTACCTTCTCTAAAGAGCAGTTCTTTGACATGGTTGCGAAGTCTAAAGAGATGATCAAAAGCGGAGATGTCTTTCAGATCTTGATGACTAATCGATTTACTCGTAATGTCAAAGTCGATCCCTTCTCTTTTTACAGGATCCTACGTACTAAAAACCCTTCGCCCTATATGTTTTTAATGGAGTTTAAAGAGTTCAGTATTGTCGGTTCATCTCCGGAAGTGATGGTTCGTCTGACTGACGGGGAGCTTCTGCTTCGTCCTATTGCCGGTACACGTAAACGCGGCAAGACAAAAGAGCAAGACAGAGCGCTGGAAGATGAACTGCTGGCTGATCCAAAAGAACTCGCTGAGCACCTGATGCTTATTGATCTTGGACGTAACGATGTCGGTCGTGTTGCAAAGACAGGAACCGTTAAAGTTGAGGATATGATGCATATTGAGAAATATTCACATGTCATGCACATTGTAACCGACGTTGTTGCCGAACTGCGTGAAGACAAAGACATGTTCGATCTTTTTGCTGCCACATTTACTGCTGGAACAATGACAGGAGCACCAAAGATCCGCGCAATGGAACTCATCGCTGAGTTTGAAGGCCTTAAACGCGGTTTCTACAGCGGTGCTATCGGCTACTTCGGTTTTGACGGCAACATGGACTCGGCTATTACCATTCGTACCTCACTTGTCAAGCCGGACAAGGTTATCTTACAAGCCGGTGCAGGCATTGTAGCGGACTCTGTTCCAGAGATGGAATACCAAGAGGTGCATAACAAACTTGGAGCCCTTGTAAGCTCTCTGAATGATCTTAAAGATATAAAATGAAACTCTTTGCCATCTTCGGCGACCCGGTAGCGCATTCGCGTTCACCACTTATGCACAACCATGTCTTTAAGTCTCTTGGCTTTAAAGGCTGTTACACACGTATTCAACTCAAAGACGGTTCCAAACTGCGAGAGACTTTTTTTGAACTTGGTCTCAGCGGTGCCAACATCACGGTCCCCCATAAAGAGGCAGCCTTTAATGCCTGCGATGAGATACGCGGTTTTGCCAAGAAGATCGGTGTTGTCAATACGATTATTTATGAAGATGGCAAGCTTATCGGCTATAACACCGACGCTGATGGTTTTATGTACGCCATCGAACCTTTTGGCAAGATCAAATCTGTTTTGGTTCTAGGCGCCGGCGGTACCTCTAAGGCACTCTCTACCCGTTTTAAAGACGAAGGTATGGATGTTACAGTGATGAACCGTTCAGGAGGTCGTCTCGAAGAGTTTAAAGAGTCGGGGTTTAAAACAGAGACGTGGGACAGTATAAAGATCGAAGCCTACGATCTTGTTGTCAACACAACCTCTGCAGGCCTGGAAGATGACGACCTTCCTGCTCCACGTGGAGCACTCGAACTGTTACTAAAACAAGCCTCGTTCAGTGCTGATGCCATCTACGGAAAAGAGACACCTTTTCTAAAACTCTCCAAAGAGCTAAACGTTACCACTAAAGACGGTGCCGATATGCTGCTAGGCCAAGGTGTGCTTGCCAACAACCACTTTACCCATGCACAGTATGATCTAAAAGATATCGAGCGTTATATGAAAGAGAGCTTTCTCTTTTAGAAGAACAAAAGTAAAACGTTACATTGCTCCGCTTCGCTGTACACCCTTGAGCTTAGTCGTTATATGACAGCAGGTTAAATAGTTTTAGAAAAACTATTTAACTTGATGAACACGTTTTGTCAAAGTTAAGCTAGTGAACTGCAAAAGAGCAACAGCTTCAAAAATCCTCTCACGAGCATCATCAAAAAAAGAAGTCCAAAAGCTATGACAAGCTAAAATCAAAGTACGGAAAACGTTCAGACTGCCTTGGCGAAACGACTTGGCATTTAAGAGCGCATATAACAAGGCTTAGCAGCCAATACTGAACCCAAGAGCGGGTTCAGCATTGGCTGAAGTTAAATGTTATATATATAAAAAATACCTAGCATTCAATAATAAAATAGAAAAAGGATCATAGTGGAAAAATTATCAATTACATTCAAAAATATCGCTTTAGTGAAAGAGATCGAATCTCCTGAAAATCCAGGAGGATTAGAAAAAAGAGTTGCTTTAACCCCAGAAGATGTTGGACAACTGACAGCTGTTGGTGTGAATGTATTTGTTGAGTATGGTGCCGGCCTGGGTGTAGATTTTGAAGATGAAGAATATCTCAAAAATGGTGCTGTGATGCAAAAAGCAGATGAGATATACAAAGATAAAGATATGATCATTAAATTCAAAGGTCCATCTTTGGAATCTATATCTGAGATGAAAAAAGGTTGTACTCTATTTTGTATGGCACACTTTCACTCTTTCCCTGACAGAGCAAAAATGCTTGAAGATAGTCAAATCAATGTTATCGCTATGGAAGAGATTCTTGAATCTCCAAAAG